>JAEYYZ010000104.1 GCA_023428185.1 Actinomycetes bacterium | reverse complement strand
ACGTCATCACCTTTGTGATGAAAATTGACGGCTTGGCCTTTGCAGAAGCCGTGGAGTACCTGGCTCCTCGAGCCGGGGTGCAATTGCGCTACGAAGCCGGAGGGGCACCTCGAGCGGAAGGCACCGCTGGTCAACGCAAGCGTTTACTTGACGCCCACCGTGTGGCCGCCGAGTTCTACCAAGCCCAATTGGCTACCCCAGAAGCCAAGGTGGCTCGGGACTTTCTCCTGGAACGGGACTTCGGTAAGGACGCAGCCGAACTGTTTGGAATCGGTTATGCGCCTCAAGGTTGGTCCGGTCTCATGGACCACTTGCGTGGCAGAGGGTTCACGGAACCCGAGCTCAAAGCGTCGGGACTGGTCTCTGAGGGTTCGCGCGGCGTGTACGACAGGTTCAGGGGACGGCTCTTGTGGCCTATTCGGGACGTCACGGGCGAAGTGATCGGCTTTGGTGCCCGCCGTCTGTACGAAGACGATCAAGGGCCCAAGTATCTGAACACGCCCGAGACCGCGCTCTACAAGAAGGCGCACGTGCTGTACGGGTTGGACATGGCAAAGACTGCCATTCGCCAAGAACGCCAAGTGGTGGTGGTGGAGGGGTACACGGACGTCATGGCGTGCCACCTCGCGGGCATCCAGACTGCGGTGGCCACGTGTGGAACCGCCTTTGGCGAGGACCATGTCAAGGTGGTGCGGCGTCTCATGGGCGACACGGGCTCGGCTCATGTCAAGGTAGGTGGCTCCGGTGCCAAGGTGATTTTCACCTTTGATGGAGACGAGGCAGGTCAGAACGCCGCGCTCAAGTCATTTGCACTGGACCAATCCTTCTTGGCTCAAACCTATGTGGCGGTGGATCCACAGGGGTTGGACCCCTGCGATCTGCGCCTCAAGGGTGGAACGGCGGCCGTTCAAGCCCTCATTGAGGACCGCATCCCGCTGTTTGAGTTTGTGATCCGCACGGCACTCGCATCCCACGATCTCAACGTCCCTGAAGGACGCGTGGCGGCTTTGCGTGCTGCGGCTCCGGTGGTGGCGCGTATCCGTGACAAGGCTCTGCGTCCTGAGTATGCCCGACGCTTGGCCGGGTGGCTTGGCATGGAGCCCGATGCCGTGGTGCGGGCTGTGACGGACGCAGCACGGGTCTCTGGAGGCCAAGGGGCACCATCAACCGCGCGACCTCCGGAACAGGGGCTCGAGGCCTCCGTGGATCGCCCCAACCCTCGCGATCCCGTGGTGAAGTCAGAGGCGCTGTCCCTGGGTGTTCTCCTGCAAGCTGCCGCAGAGATCCGCGCCAACCCTGCAGCCATGGACATCTACGACCAACTCACTCAAGCCGGCGTAGCGGGCGCGCGGTTTACCGTCCCGGTGTACCGCGCAATCTTTGACGCGATCACCGCCGCGGGAGGCCCTGGCGCGGCATCGGGTGATTGGGTGGAGCAAGTGGTTCAAGAAGCGGGGGAGATGCTTACCGCCGCCATCACGGAGTTGGCGGTGACTCCTTTGCCGCATGACAAGCCAGAGACACTAGGCAACTATGCCCGCTCCGTGCTGGCGCGCCTGCTGGAAGTGAGTCTCACGCGTGACATCGGGGAAATGCGTGGACGCATGCAACGCGCAGGCGAGGGCACGGCGGAGGCCCAGGAGGCGTTTGCGGAGATTGTGCGGCTCGAAGGCCGCAGGCGCGCTCTACGTGACGAGTGACCCGAATGAAAAGCTCCCCCGACTGGACTCGAACCAGTAACCTGCCGATTAACAGTCGGCTGCTCTGCCAATTGAGCTACGGAGGATCGCGAGGCGATCGCGATTGGAAACTTTACACGATCCCGTGACAGCCTAGGCACGGCCACGGAGCACGTGGGGAGGGGTGACACGTGGACATGTACGACTCTGGCGATAGCGCATGGGTGTTTGCATGCACGGCACTGGTACTACTGCTGGTGGTGGGCCTCGCACTCTTTGGCGCGGGCATGGTGCGGGCGCGCAACGCGCTCAACCTGATTCTGCTGGTTGCCGCCAGTGTGGGGGCTATGACAGTGGCCTGGGTGCTCGTGGGATTCTCCCTCGCATACGGACCTGACTCGTGGAGTGGGCTTGTGGGAAGCCTCGACCACGCGGGACTCGTCGGCATTGCCGAGAGCGTGGAATTCTCGCAACTCTCGATCCCTCCTATCGGTCTTGCCTTGTTCCATCTCACCGTGGCAGTGGTGGCGAGCGTGGTGGTCACTCTGGTTGCCGTGGAACGGGTCAAGTTCAGTGCCCTCTTGGTGTTCATGCTCATCTGGTCCGTCACCGTGTATCCCACCACCGCGCATTGGGTACTCGGTCAGGACGGCTGGCTCGCCAACTGGGGAGTGCTGGACTTTGGCTCCGGCACGCTCATAGGGGTGACATCGGCTGCATCTGCTCTGGCGCTCGCCCTGGTGCTGGGCAGGCGCAGGGGTATCAACGATGCCCGGCCAGTTCCACACAACTTGCCTCTCGCGTTGGGGGGTGCGGGCTTGGCGTGGGTGGGCTGGATAGGCGTCACTGCAGGTTCGGCGCTTGAGGCGGGGGGAGTGGCGGCTTCTGCTGCGCTCGCGACTCACGTGGCTGCCGTAGGGGGCCTCGCGGGGGCCGTCCTCATCGAGAAGCGGGTGACGGGCCTGGTTACGGCCTCTGGGGCCGCCTGGGGCGGCCTGGCGGGCCTCGCAGCCATCACTCCTGCCGCAGGGTACCTGGACCCTTTTGCGTCCATGCTGCTTGGCTTCCTTGCCGGCGTAGCGACCATTCTGGTCATGGGGTCCCGGCGGCGCATCACGGTGGATGACCCTTTAGGGTCGGTGCGCGTTTTTGGGTTGGCCTCGGTACTTGGCATGGTCTTTGTGGGCCTCTTTGGCAGGCTCATCGTGGGTGCCGACACTCAGCCAGTGGGTGCGCTGTTGGGAGGCGGGCCCGCTTTGCTGGGCAAGCAAGTGGTCGCAGTGCTGGCTATTGCGGCCTTTGCGTTCCTCGCAAGTTGGATCATTGCCGCGTCGTTGCGGGCTGTCATGGGGTTACGTGTCACGCCGGAGGCGGAAGACACGAGTATCGATCTCCACCAACATGGTGAGAACGCGTACTCGAATGACGACTAGTCTTGGCTGGGCGTCTTGGGGATCATTCTCGGCGCAGCCACGAGGGCCAGTAGCTCAGCCGGTTAGAGCAGCGGACTCATAATCCGTCGGTCGTGGGTTCAAGCCCCACCTGGCCCACACTCTGTCACAGCCCGATGCTAGCGTCGGCGCCATGGCCACCTACCGTTTCCAGGCGGAACTGTACTTGTGGGAAGCCCGCACGGATTCCTGGGTGTTTGCCAACCTCCCCGAAGATATCGCGGACGAGATCGAGGACGCCCAACACGGCCCGCGGCGCGGCTTTGGCGCCGTGAAGGTGGAGGTTTCAGTGGGTGACTCCACTTGGCGAACCAGCATCTTCCCCTCTAAAGAGGCAGGTACCTTTGTGCTCCCTGTGAAGAGAGCGGTGTTGAAGGCGCAGGCACTCAAACCCGGCGACAAACCCCAGTTCGAGCTCGAGTTGGTGCCTGTCTAGTCAGCGCAGCATCGTGGCCACTACAGCGGGCAACGCCTCTGCAATGTCCGCCGCAGCAATAGGTCCGCCTTGGGACCCGTGTACACCTACGTGCGCGGCGTGGAGCGCTGCATTGGCGTGTGCCCATGCTGCGGCTACTCCGGCATCGGCTGCGGAGAGCCCCGCCGCGAGCAATGAGCCTGCGATTCCGGCGAGAACATCCCCCGAGCCCGCTGTGGCGAGCCACGGTGTCGCGGCAGGAAGTTCACGCACCGCACCGCCGGGAGAGGCCACCAACGTTTCAGAGCCCTTCAGCAACACGGTGGCCCGCACTGTCTCGGCCAGCAAGCGAGCATGCCCTGCCCGATCCCGCGCTACGTCCATGTCGGTGGCATCGTGGCGCAACGCCCCAAGCGTGCGCACCAATTCACCGGCATGAGGCGTGAACAGGACGCGATCAGCGGCCGCTTCTCGCGCGCCAGCAGCCCGAGCCCGTGCCGCCGCCTCCAGGGCACCCGCATCCACCACGCACGGAAGCCCGCTAGCCAGCACCGCGCCGATCACGGCATCCTGCCCAGGGTGATCCGCGACTCCGGGACCCACTACCCAAGCCGATGCTCTGGGCAACGTGTGGGAGGCATCGGCCGGATCGTGCGCAATCACTTCGGGTCGGCGTGCCAAGACGAGATCTTGCGCACGTCTGGGGCCCACATAGTGAACCGCGCCCACGCCCGCCCGCAGTGCGGCGAGGCACACCAGCACGGCCGCGCCGGGATAAGCCTCAGAGCCAGCCACCACGCCCACCACACCGCGCGAATACTTGTCGTCTTCAACAGACGGCACCGGCCACACTGAGCGCACCCATTGCCCGGCTATGGGCTCTTGTGAGGACATAGGCCTAGCGTGGCATAAGCGTCCGACGCTCACCAAGACCAGGCGATCAGCGTCCTCCGCCGCCTCCTAGACCGGGTGGAATGTGGGCCGTACTCCAGGTCGCATCCTGGAGAACTTCATGGCGGTGGCTTGAAGCTCGAACGCAGGCATAGTGGGCACGGTTGCTTCCTGGAGCACCAAGGTGCCGGTGCCAAAGACCTCGCTTGCTACTGGGTCCGGCACGGTGCCGCGCTTCACCTCAAAGGTCATTCCCAACTTAGCCATGACACGGTGGGTGCGCCGGTCGTCGGGATGGCAGTACGCCACCACCTTGATCACGTCCGGATCCAAGAAGACTTCTTCGATCAACACGCTCACTGCCTCGGCGGCGATGCCTTGGCCCCATACGTCACGGCGCAATGCCCAGGACAGTTCTCGCGAGCCAGCTTCCGGTTCTCCATGGATCACGGGCCCCGAACCCACGATTCCCACCAGCTCGCTGGAGCCCCTGAGGCACACTGCGAGATGTTCAGGGCCCCCAGCAGCTACGGCGCGTTCCACCAGGTCAACCGTGAGGTCCCATGTTTGGGCTACCCATGGAGTGAAGGCAGCGACATCGGGATCGGAGGTGATGGCGTGGACGGCGTCGACATCGTTGAGACGGAAGTCGCGCAGAACGAGTCGTTCTGTGGAGACATACATGTTTGGAGTCTAGGGAACCGCAACGGCTGGTAGATGTGTGGCGTGACACAATGCACGCATGGCTTTTCGCGAGATTCGTACTATTGGCGACCCTGTGTTGCGTACTCCCTGTGAACCGATTAGCGAGGTAGACACTCGCGTGCGCACCTTGGTGGAGGACTTGCTGGAGACGGTGGACTATGAGGGTCGCGCTGGCTTGGCCGCCAACCAGATCGGGGTCAGTTTGCGGGCCTTCTCGTGGAACATCGAAGGCGACATTGGCTACATCCTCAACCCTGTCATCGTTGAGACATCCGAGGAGCGTCAAGAGCTCGCGGACGAAGGTTGCCTTTCGGTGCCCGGATTGTGGTTTGAATGCGACCGCGCCTTGTACTCCCGAGCGGAAGGCACCGACTTGGACGGCAAGCCGGTAGTGGTGGAGGGCGAAGAGATCTGGGCGCGTTTGATTCATCATGAAGTGGATCACCTGGACGGGCACCTGTTCCTCGACCGCCTGGCCAAAGACGTCAAACGCAAGGCCATGCGCGAGATTCGCAAGGGCATCGAGCACGAGCACTAGGACACGCTTTCGCCACGCCGATGCTCGCTCGCTAGCGTTTGCGGCCAGAGTGAGGCACCATAGGAGTACACCCGGTTCGCCCGGCAATCCTTCGAGGTCGTAGGGGAAGACGCACCTCATAGGAAGGAAAGGCCATGGCTGCCATTGCCCGCGGTGTTCTTTTTGTGCACTCTGCCACGCGCGCGATGTGCCCGCACATCGAGTGGGCCGTGCATTCAGTGCTCGGCACGCGCGCCACTTTTGACTGGACTGAGCAGCCTGCTAGCCACAATTTGTTCCGTACCGAGGTGGCATGGAGTGGCCAGCAAGGGACGGGTGCGCGACTGGCATCGGCCCTGCGAGGCTGGGAGCACGTGCGCTACGAAGTCACCGAAGACCCCTCACACGGTTGCGATGGTGGCCGGTGGTCGCACACCCCGTCCTTGGGAATCTTCCACGCCGTCACGGACGTGCACGGAAACATCATGATCCCCGAGGACCG
>JAEYYZ010000084.1 GCA_023428185.1 Actinomycetes bacterium | reverse complement strand
GCTTTGAGCGTGCCGTCGCCGCCAATGCAGATGATGCCGTCGAGTTTCTCTTGTTCCACAGTGTCTTTGACGGCCTCCATGCCGCCTTCCACCTTGTGGGGGTGGCATCGGGCCGTGCCGAGCATCGTGCCGCCATCAACCAAGATTCCAGAGACGTCTTCGCGATCCAGGTTTTGTGAATCGCCGTCAATGACTCCTTGCCAGCCGTTGCGGAAGCCCACAATCGAGCAACCATGCTCGGCAGTGCCTCGCTTGACGACGGCGCGAATGGCCGCATTGAGTCCCGGGCAGTCTCCGCCGCCGGTGAGAATTCCGATGCGCATCTGGCTCCTAATGTCCTGCCGTGCGCCAATCAGCGCCGGTACCTACGTTCACATCAAGCGGCACCGTCAGGGTGGCGGCACCGCTCATCTCGGCTCTGAGAATGGCCTCGACGGCGTCCCTCTCGCCGGCCGCGACCTCCACTACAAGTTCATCGTGGACCTGAAGTAGTTGCCGCGATGCAAGACCCTGGTCCCGCAACGCGATTTCGACCCCAAGCATTGCACGTTTGATGAGGTCCGCTGCACTGCCCTGAATGGGCGCATTGAGGGCCACGCGCTCCGCAATCTCACGCCGCTGTCGGTTGGTGGAGGTCAAGTCGGGCAAGTAGCGTCGACGGCCAAAGAGAGTCTCGGTGTATCCCACTTGAGCCGCTTGTTTCACTACCGAAGCGAGATAGTCGCGCACTGCGCCAAAGCGCTTGAAGTAGTCGTCCATGAGTGCCTGTGCTTCGGAAACGCTGAGGTTCAACTGACGCGCTAAACCAAAGCTAGAGAGGCCATACGCGAGGCCGTACGACATCGCCTTCACTTGGGAACGCATTTCCGCGTTGACGTCCTCTGGAGAGACACCGAAAACCCGAGAGCCCACAAAACGGTGCAAGTCCTCTCCGGAGGCAAACGCGTCGATCAGTGCTTGGTCGCCACTCAAGTGCGCCATGATGCGCATCTCAATTTGGCTGTAGTCGGCCGTCACCAGAGTCTCGTAGCCCTCGCCCACCACAAAGGCCTCACGCAAGCGGTGCCCTTCAGCCGTGCGAATGGGGATGTTCTGCAAGTTGGGATCCTTGGAACTCAACCGGCCGGTAGCGGCAACCACTTGACTGAACGTGGTGTGGATACGGCCATCACTGCGTACCGCATCCCTCAAGGTCTCAATGATCTGGCCCAGTTTGCTTGCTTCCCGATGCGCCAAGAGCGCCACCAAGAACGGGTGAGGGTGCTTCTCGTTGAGTTCCGCGAGGCTGGCCGCATCCGTGGTGTAACCGGTCTTGATCTTCTTGGTCTTAGGCAAACCGAGCCTGTCAAACAGGACCTCTTGAAGCTGCTTGGGTGAACCAAGATTCACTACGGAGCCGCCTATGGCGGCATACGCCTCCTGCGCGGCCGCCTCCACGCGCGCCGCGGCTTCGCTCGCCAAAGTCGCTAAGTGGCCCGAATCCACCGCAACACCAGCGGATTCCATGCGAGCCAAGACGTCGATGAGGGGCAACTCGATGTCCCGGTAGATGGTTCCCATGCCACGGTTGTCTACTTCTGGCTCGAGTTCCGCTGCCAGGGCCGCGACGGTGAGTGCCCGCTCCCCCGCCACAGTGGCCGCGTTCGCGCCCAGACCCAAGTCCAGTTCAGCGGCTCCACCCGCCACTGCAGGCGCCAACCCCAAATACCTTTGGGCCACGGATTCGAGTTCAAACCCACGCTGGTCCGGGTGCACCACGTAAGCGGCGATCTGCGTGTCACCCGCTATACCCGCCAAGGAGTATCCGCGCGCAGCGAGTTCGTGCCAC
This sequence comes from Actinomycetes bacterium, assembly GCA_023428185.1. Classification (GTDB taxonomy): domain Bacteria; phylum Actinomycetota; class Actinomycetes; order Actinomycetales; family Demequinaceae; genus Demequina. Next base: position 1,486 of record JAEYYZ010000084.1, on the reverse strand, counting down.
GCCTCCTTGGCACCATGCAAGGTCTTGGCCACTGAGGCATCGGCAAGCCACGTGGCGAGGAGCTTGTCTTCTTCTGGTGAGAGCGATGTCAAGTCGATGCCCCACGCACGTTCACCTTGAGCCACACCCAAAGCCCATGCGTCGGCATCGGCGCCAGTGTGGCCGTCGACGTGCAACACCACACTTCCTGTGAGGGCAGTTACCGCCGCTACGGCTCCCTCGGTGATGACTTCTACCGCGGGCTCAGGTGCAACCGTGTCCGCCACCGATTCGGTGCTTGCGCCGCCCACCACACCTACCGCGAGCAAGCGTTCTCGCAAGGTACGGAACTGCAAGGCATCGCAAACGTCATGGATCTTCGCGGAGTCGCCACCGGCGTACTCCAACGCGTCCACGTCCTTGTCCAGTTCAAGGTCCGTAAGGAGGTGATTGAGTTCGCGGTTGATGCGCACTAACTCCACGTTCTCGCGCAGGCTCTCCCCCACCTTGCCGGGAATCTCATTGATGGCCGCGAGCACCCCCTCGAGGCCGCCGTACGTGGTGATCCACTTGGCCGCAGTCTTGGGCCCCACTCCCGGCACCCCCGGCAGGTTGTCACTGGACTCACCCACTAGCGCCGCCAAGTCTGGGTATTGGTGAGGAGGGATGCCGTACCGCTCCACGACCGCCGCTGGAGTGAACTCCACCAAGTCGGAAACTCCCTTGCGGGGGTACAACAACGTGACGCGGTCGGTGACCAGCTGAATAGTGTCCCTGTCACCTGAGACCACCAATACCTCGAGGCCCTGCTCTGCGCCTTGCTTTGCCAAGGTGGCGAGCACGTCATCGGCTTCGAATCGAGGTTTATCCACGGCCGCGATCCCCATCGCGTCGAGTACCTCCCGAATCAACGGCACTTGAGGCTCAAACTCTGGCGGCGTCACGTCGCGCGTGCCCTTGTAAGACGGGAGCCGTTCGGTGCGGAACGTGCCCCCAGGGAGGTCAAATGCGACCGCGACATGACTGGGCTGCCGTTGCTGCATCAAAGTGACGAGCATGGATGTGAACCCGTAGACGGCGTTGGTGGGACTGCCGCCCGAGGTCGCAAAATTCTCTACCGGCAAGGCAAAGAATGCACGGAAAGCCATGGACAATCCGTCGATCAACAGCAACGGGCCTTTGGACGATTCGCTCACAGGTGCCAACCTATCCCTATGACAGACGACGACGTGGTCGACCCGGCGCAGTTCCGTGACGGACTTATCGGTGTGCTCGGCATTGAAATCCTTGAGCTCACACCCGATCGAGTCGTAGGCACCATGCCTGTGGAAGGCAATACCCAGCCTTACGGATTGCTCCACGGGGGAGCATCGGCAGCACTTGCCGAGACTCTTGGTTCCTTTGGGGCGATGGCTCACGGGAAACCGGACAAGATAGCCGTGGGCGTGGACCTCAACATCACTCATCACCGTTCCGCCAAGCACGGAATTGTCACGGGAGTTGCCAC
>JAEYYZ010000052.1 GCA_023428185.1 Actinomycetes bacterium | reverse complement strand
TCGGCGCTGGCGAACGCATGGGTCGCGGAATGATTGCCACCCGCCTGTTTGCCGCCGCCGCCGAAGCGGTGGGTGCGAACGAAACCACCGTAAACGCTCCCACTGTGGCGGCCCTACGCGCGGCCCTTAGCGCGCGCGGGCCCGAGGCGCCCAGGGTCATTGCGCAGTGCGCGATCCTGCGCAATGGTGAGCGCTTGGGCGATGACTCCGCGTTGATAGAGGGCGACCTCGTGGATGTGTTGCCGCCGTTTGCGGGCGGCTAACCCGTCACTTCCAGCATTCCGCTGGCGCCCTTCTCCGCGAAGCTCATCTGATGATTCACAAACGGATAGTGCCCCGGCTCTGGCGGCACCAACTCCACAAACCCGCCTTGCGCCGCAAGCAGGGTGAGCACTTGAGCACCGGTGACACCTTGAGTGATCCCATCCGTGGAGGCGCCCCTGTACACGGAGTAAGCACCCTCAGTCCACACCGTGTCGAACTGGGTGCCCACCACGTGGAACGAGAGGGACTGGTTGGGCCCTGCGTTGAGTACCCAGAAGCGCACGCGCTCCCCGGCCTGAGCCTGGAGTGGATGCGCCGAGTACTGGAACGCACGACCGTTGAAGGCCATGACATCGGGAGAACTTGTGGCCGCCTTGTGAGGCGAGGTGGGGGCACCGTCAGCGCCCAAGTACATCTCGGACTGCACCAACACGTAGCTGCGGTCAACCGGCTCCAGGCCGGGAGGCTCGATCACCACCGCGCCGAACATTCCGTTGGCAATGTGCTGAGACATGGGCATGGTGGAGCAGTGGTACATCCATACCCCGGAGCGCTGGGCAGTGAAGGTGTACGTGAGTTGCTCGCCCGGCTCCAGGGTGCGCATGGGCTCGTCGGGGGCAAGTTCACCCGCATGAAAGTCGATCGAGTGGCCCATGGTGCCCTCGTTGATCAAGGTGATGATGAACGTGTCGCCCACCCGGCCATGCAGAGTGGGGCCTGGCGAGCTGCCGTTGTACGTCCATACCGCCCTGCGCACTCCCTCTGCCACGTCTTCGGTGGACTCGGTCACGGTGAAGACAAACTCATGTCGCGTGGAATCGCTCAAAGGAGGCAGCTCTGCGGGCATGGCTGGCACGGCTCTGGCTTGGTCGAGTAGCGCCACCATAGAAGGCGCCGCGAGGTCGGGCTCATCACTGCTCGTACCGTGACCACCTGGCTGATGCGGCGGGTTGGGCTCGGTGCCCGGCTGGGCATCGGCATTGTCAACGATGATGCTCAATTCCATGCCCATGGCACGGTGGCCGGGAAGGGAACACCAGCCCACCATGGATGAGCCCATCACTCCCGCATCCAGCACGGCGGTGTCGCCCGGTGCGATGGAGTCAGTGCTGGCACCGTTAGCGAGCACCAGGTCATGATGCTGGTCCCCCGTGTTTTCGAATGTGATGACCAGCGTGTCTCCTGCAGGTACCTCGATGGTGTTGGGCGCATAGGACATCCCATCCACCTTCACCGTCACTTGAGTGGTGTTGCCGGTTGGAGTGACGGGGTGCGCGGTCTCACCGGTCCCGGGGGCAGTGCCGGGAACAATCGAGGACGGAGTGATGACCAGCGCAGCAAGAGATACCACGGCCACTAACAGGACTCCGATGAGCGCTTGGGCCTTCCGGGGCACACTCGGCGTAGGGACAATCTGGCCGGGTCCAGTGGACGTAGCGAGCGGCGTGGACTCAGTCATGGTGAGCTCTCCGGCCTCATTCCCAGTGATGGCCCGGCGAGCGGCACCGCGCCTCCAGGCTCGCGCCGAGCCCGCGCTTGCCGCACACCGGCAATGGCCATGAGCACCACATCGGCGGCGAACGTCAGCGCGATCAGGCCCCACCAAGCCCAACGAGCAGGCGACCCCACCCCCGTAGTGAAGGCGAGCATCGCCAAAGCCAACGTTCGCACGGTGAGGCGCAACGCGGACGCGACCTCAAGCGTGGCAATCCCGAGCCTCACGGTCGCCGGCCCACCCCCCACCACTACGGGTAACAGGTAGGTGAGAGCGCCGATGAAAATCTGCGCAGGCCCGGCCACACCAAGCACCGGAATCCAGGACATGATGACGTCTCTGGCTGCGGTGGCATCGGCGGCTCGGAACATCAGAGCCGCCACCACCGCCATCCCCACGCCCGACCACGCCACGCCTCCCGTGAGGGTCCATGCGGCATGCTCGCGCAAACCCTTGGCCAGCGCCACGCGCACCAGCGGCAGTCCAACCCACAGTGCGAGCCCTGAGCAATACGCGGCGAAGAGCACGCCCGTGACGATCATCCAGCCGCACGCGGCAGCAACCCCGGCTGCACTGATGGCCCCAACGAGCCAAGGCACTGCGCGGATGGCCGTGGCCGAGGCGTCGGGCTCCATGCGTGTGCGCAATACCGTGGGCCCCAAGGTGACAAGCGTCCCCGCAATGCTCAATCCCACCCAGCCGCCCACCATGATGACTGCATGAGCGAGCGTGAGCTGATCCCGCGCCGCGGTGAGCCACGCGGGCGCTTGAGGGTCCAGCAGTGCCACGGTCAGCAGTCCCGCCACCGCGCACCCCACCACAAACAAGGCCGACGCTCCCACGTAGTAACGCACCAAAGGAGCGTGTTTACCTGCAAGCGCCTCGCGCGAGGCCAGCACAATCGCCAGTCCGTGCCACGCCACCACCAGGCCTATGACGGTAGCCAACGTCACGGTCGCCACGGAAGCACCCACCCACATTGCGGCCACTAGGCCCGCGAGCGCCACGTTGAATGTCACCGAGCGAATAACCGCGTCGCGTCCCGCCCGCTTGTTGTGCGGCTCAAGCCTTAACAGACCGCGCGCAAAGTACCAGGACCATTGCAAGATGCCGTTAGTCAGCACCCCCAACGTCACCAAGTGGATGGTGGTCCACCAGTTTTGCGGGAGAAGATCCCGGGTCACGATGCTGATCACCGCCGCCGCGAGGGCAACGAGCAACCACACGGTGGTGAGCCTGTCAGTGCGCGGCCGCCTCGATGGCCGGCGGGTGGCAGGTCTAGAGGTTGTCACGTGCCTTCAACCGCCAATGGCGCTCATGGGCCGCGCGGGCTGAATAAACGAAGGGTCGTCTATGCCGTGACCGGGTTGCTTGCGTGCGACGCACGCGATCATGGCTTGCGCAATACGGGCATCGTCCGCACCCTCGCGTAATAGCGAGCGCAAGTCAGACTCGTCATGGGCGAACAGGCAATTGCGGAACTGGCCGTCCGCAGTGAGCCGTACGCGATCACACGTGGAGCAGAAGGCGCGTGTCACCGAGGCGATGACGCCCACCGTGGCGTCGGTGCCTTTGATGGTGAACGTCTCTGAGGGAGCCGCGCCGTCGTGACCTAGGCTTTCCAACTCGTAGCGGTCGCTGATGGCGGCGAGAATCTCCTCCGCCGTGACCATCTCCTCGCGCCGCCACGTGTGCCCGCCGTCTAGCGGCATGTGCTCAATGAATCGCATCTCCAGGCCGCGTTCCACTGCAAACGTCACCAGGTCCACGATCTCGTCGTCATTGACTCCGCGCATGATGAGCGCGTTGAGCTTGATGGGCTTGAAGCCCACGGCCCGAGCCGCCTCGATTCCCGCGAGGGTGTCCGCGAGCCGATCCCGGCGGGTGAGATCAATGAACCGGGTGCGTTGCAGTGTGTCGAGCGAGATGTTGACGCGATCCAGCCCCGCGTCACGCAAAGGCGCAGCCAGCCCGGGAAGGCGCAACCCATTGGTGGTGACGGAGAGGTCTAGAGGGCCGTCAGGCGTTTCAACCTGCGCGAGCTGGGCAACCACATCAACGACGTCGGGGCGCAACAAGGGTTCGCCCCCAGTGAGGCGCACCTCCCGCACACCCAGCGATACCGCCACTCGTGTCAGGCGCACCAATTCCTGGGTGCTGAGCAAGGTGGACGATGCCAGCCAGGGCACGCCGTCTGCGGGCATGCAATAGGTGCATCGCAAGGAGCATCGGTCCGTGAGAGACACTCGCAAGTCACGGTGTACTCGCCCAAACTTGTCTACCAATGCACTCACGCGATACCTACCCACGTGTGAGAACCGTCGGCGAGAATCTCACGCTTCCACACGGGAAGCTCAGCTTTGACCCGCTCCACCACGTCCCGACAAGCCGCAAGAGCTTGGGCGCGATGGGCCGACGCCGCAACGGCCACAATCGCAGGCTCGCCTACCGCGAGCAGTCCCACGCGGTGTGAGACTGCAAGGGCTACGCCATGCTCCGCTTCTACCTCGGCCGCGAGGCGCTCCAAGGTGTCTTGGGCTTGGGGGTGGGCGGAGTACTCAAGGTGTGTTACCTCGCCCTGCACGCTCGGGTCGTGATCTCGCACCAGGCCTACAAACGTCGCGACTGCGCCGTGCGTGGGACTGGCCACCGCCGCAATGTGGGCGTCAAGGCTTAGCGGGTGAGGTGACATCTGGGCGACGGCGGGCACTAGTGGTCGCCTCCGTCCAGCATTGACACACCATGGCGGAGGATGCTCGGCAGCACCTCGAGAGCCGATTCCACGGCGCTCGCCGATCCCGCGAGATTGATCACCAGCGCAGGCGGGTGGTGGCCGGTCACGCCCGCCCGCCCCCGAGACAACGCCACCGCCGGGTTGGCCGCGACATCGCGCTGACGCAGCAGCTCCGGAATCCCCGGTAGGTCTCGCACGATGAGCGGTGCTGTAGCTTCCGGGGTGACGTCTCGAGGCGAGATGCCGGTGCCACCGGTGGTGACCACCGCACGCGCCCCCAAGGTCACAGCTGCCTCGATAGCGCGGGTAATCTCCGCGGCCTCGTCCGGAACCACTGTGAGCGTGGTCTCAAACCCGAGTTCCGCCAGCCGGTCTCGCAGCACAGGCCCCGTGGCATCGGCCCTCTGCCCGCCAAACGCACGGTCAGAAACGGTCACCACGGCGACCATCGGCCCGGCGTAAGGGGTGGACATGGGCTCAGTGTACGGACGGCGTGTTACGAACTTGCGAGCACTTGGAGGCGACGGGTGATGGCGATTCGCCAGGCTGTTTCCCGCTCCACGTACTCCACATCAAACTGTCCGGGCCAGCGGGCTTCCAGTTGCGCGAGTAGCGGCAAAGGGTCGTGAGGCGCAACAAGGACAATTCCGCGAGGTGCACCTTCTAGAGCGCCAAAGATGGCTGCGTGCCTGATCTCGTGGGGAATCTCGCTCGCGACCAACACGGGTAGATCCGCGGCATCATGGTGGCCGCAATTGCATTCGTGCGAGGACGGCATTCCGAGGTTGGTGGTCATGAGTACTGCTCCTTAGGTAGGGGTGGCTTGGTGAACGGGTTAGTCGCGACGGGTGGGTTCCCATCCGCGACGTGGCGCACGTGCGCCCGTGGTGTGACGGTCACGAGTGCGGTAAACGATGTACGGGCGCGCCACGTACTGCACAGGTGCTGACAATGCGTGGACAAGCCGCGTGAAAGGCCATACCGCGAAAAGCAAGAACCCGGCCACAACGTGGGCTTGGAAGATGAGGGGTGCTTGGGCCATGTGTTCCGGTTGCGGCTGGAACAGGATGATGGACCTGAACCACACCGAGACGTCTTCGCGGTAGTTGTGTCCCTCGCCAAACAAGCCGGAGGCAAACCACGATGCCGCAACACCGAGCAGGATGGCGCTGCCGAGGAACACGTACATGATCTTGTCGTTCTTGGTGGTGCGTTGAAACACCAACGCAGTGGAGCGGCGGCGGAACACCAACAACACCAGCCCAACAGTGGTCGCGAACCCCGCGAACAAACTCATGGGCAAGGTGAGGTTGTGATACGTGTGCTCGTCAAGTCCAATGGCTTGAGTCCAC
>JAEYYZ010000025.1 GCA_023428185.1 Actinomycetes bacterium | reverse complement strand
CCAACTTGAACGGAGTGGTGGGAGCGGTGGGGCTTACCAGCACGTCGGCTTTGCTGAAGGCGGCGGCGAAGTCCCGCTGAATGAGGGTACGGACCTTCTGGGCGGAGCCGTAGTAAGCGTCGTAGTATCCAGCGCTCAACGCATAGGTGCCCAGGATGATGCGCCGCTTGACCTCATCACCAAAGCCCTGCGCGCGAGTGGCGGCCATGGTGCGTTCAATGGTCTCGCGCTGCACGCGCAAGCCAAAGCGCACTCCATCAAACTTGGCGAGGTTACTCGAGGCCTCAGCGGGAAGGATCAAGTAATACGCGGCGAGCGCGTACTCGAACGAGGGACAGCTCACTTCCACGATCTCCGCACCCGCACCGCGCGCCGCGTCCAGTGCCTCTTCAAAGCGCTGGCGCACGCCATCTTGGTAACCCTCACCACCCAGTTCCTTGATGACGCCTAGACGCACGCCTGTGAGATCGCCCGCTGCGCCTTCGCGAGCCGCCGCCACCGCCGCCGGAGCCGGCTCGTTGAGGCTTGTGGCATCGCGCGGGTCATGGCCGGCCATGACTTCGTGGAGCATGGCCGTGTCAAGCACCGTGCGCCCGCACGGGCCCAATTGGTCCAGGGACGATGCCAGGGCTATGGCACCGTAGCGCGAGACCCCGCCGTAGGTGGGCTTGACACCCACGGTGGCCGTCACGGCGGCAGGCTGACGGATGGAACCACCCGTGTCAGAGCCGATGGTCAGCGGAGCCTCGAACGCGGCGAGAGCTGCCGCCGAGCCACCACCTGAACCACCAGGGATGCGGTCGAGCGCCCACGGGTTGTGGGTGGGACCGTAGCCTGAATGCTCCGTGGAGGACCCCATGGCGAACTCATCCATGTTGGTCTTGCCGAGGATGGGCATGCGCGCCTCGCGCACCTTACGGGACACAGTGGCGTCGTAGGGAGGCATCCACCCTTCCAAGATGCGCGAGCCCGCCGTGGTGGGCATTCCTTGGGTGACCACAACGTCTTTGATGCCGATAGGCACACCGGCGAGCGCAGGAAGTTGCTTGCCAGCGGCGCGGTCCGCGTCTACGGCAGCGGCTGTCTCCAGCGCTTGTTCCGCGTTGACGTAGAGGAACGCGTGCACGGCGCTGGGGGTATCCATGCCGTCTACAGCGGCAATGCGGTCAAGGTGCGCCTGCGTCAAGGCCACGGAGGTGATGGTGCCGGCGGCGAGCGCCTCGGCCATCTGGGCCGCGGTGGCGCGAGTGAGGTCGCTGCCACCACTGCCTGCGCCTGCACCGGAAACGCCGGTCCCAGCCTCGCCGCTCATGCCTCTTCTCCAAGAATCTGCGGCACGCGGAAGCGGCCCTCGTATGCCTCAGGCGCTGCGGCCAAGGCGTCCTGGGGGGTCAGCGACGGTTGCACCACATCCTCACGGAACACGTTGGCCATAGGCACTGGGTGTGAGGTCGCGGGGACGTCATCGCCCACCGCCCCGGAGATGGTGGCCACGGCATCGACGATCGCCGAGATTTGGCCGGAAAGGCGGCTCAAATCGTCGTCTGTCATGTCGATGCGGGCGAGCGCAGCAAGGCGCGCGACATCGGATTTTTCAAGCGCTGACATGGCCTTGAGTCTAGTGGCCCCGGCGAGGTGTCAGTCCTGGCTACCTGGCACCACTCGCCACCTCGCAGCCCGGCCACCTCGCAGCCCAGCCGCCTCGCAGCCCAGCCACCTCGCAGCCCGGCCACCTCGCAGCCCGGCCACCTCGCAGCCGGGCCACGCCTGGCCCTACGGCTCCCAGGAGTATCCGATGAGCTTGACACCTCGAACAGCCGATGAGGGATCCGCGATGAACTGCTCCACCGTCACTTTGGTGACGGTGCCATCGGCGTTGTCTGCGACTACCCAGTCCAAATCCTCACGCCGGGTGAATCCCAAGCGTTCGTAAAGCCTGTGAGCGGCGTGCATGTTCTCCATGGTGGAGAGGACCACCCGCTGAGCGCCGCGCTCCACGGCCATGTCCATTCCCGCTTGGGTGAGTTTGGCACCGATGCCACGCCCCCGCTCAATGGGCGATACCGCAAGCATGCGCAATTCGAACTCGCCGTCACTGGCCAATTCCACAAAGGGCGAGCCCGGCGGCACCACAGTGAGCGTGCCCACGATCGCACCCTCCCCACCCTCGCCGTCCACCATGGCGAGCAACGTGGCGTTCACCGCGCGTGCGTGTGCGTCGCGCAACGTCCGTGCGTACGGGTGCGCGGCATCGATGAGGCCGTCGGCGAGGTAAGCGAGCGCGGTGATCTCACCCACCTCGGCAAGCCTGCCGGACTCGGAGGGATCCACAACCCGGATGGACTCGGTCATTGCGTCGCCTCGTTTCGGTAGTGTCCTGCCGCGTGCCCCTGCACGCGCGTGCCGCCAGTGCCCCGGCCCCACCCATACTGCCTCACCGCGCCGCCCCACCGCGCAATAGCGCCTCAAATCCGGCCTCGTCCAGCACGGGGATTCCCAGTTGCTCGGCTTTGGCGGCTTTGGAGCCCGCGTTGGCTCCCACCACCACGTAGTCAGTGTTCTTGGAGACAGAGGATGCTGCCTTGCCGCCGTGCGAGACGATCGCCTCGGTGATTCCGTCACGTGTGAAGTTCTCTAGCGATCCCGTGGCCACGATGCTCAATCCAGCGAGCGTTTGCGGAATCGACGCGTCACGCTCGTCTTGCATGCGCACGCCCGCAGCGGCCCAGCGATCCACGATCTCCACATGCCACGGAACGGTGAACCACTCCCGCACTGAGTCCGCAATGACTCCACCCACACCTTCCACTGCGGCGAGGTCCGCTGCTGAGGCTTGGCGAATGGCGTCCATGGAGCCGAAGGCGGTAGCAAGAGCCCTTGAGGCGGTGGGCCCCACGTGGCGAATGCTGAGGGACACGATCACGCGCCACAAGGCCTGATCTCGTGCCGCGGCAATGTTGGCCAGTAAACGCAGTCCGTTGGTGCTCACGTCACCAGCCGCTCGCGCCACACCGTCTTTCTTTGAGGCGGAGTCCAGCACAAACAGCGGCACACGCTTCAAGTCAGCCTCAGTCAGGTCAAAGAGACCCGCCTCATTGCGCAACACCCCTGATTCCACGAGTGCCACTGCCGCCTTCTCCCCTAGCACCTCAATGTCCATGGCCCCACGCGAGCCAATGAACGCAATGCGGTCGGTGATTTGCGCCGGGCAGAACTCGGCGTTGGGGCACCGGAGGTCTTTGTCGCCTTCCTTCTGTTCCGCGAGCGTGGCACCGCACGACGGACACGCCACGGGCATCGTGAATTCCCGTTCCTTGCCGGTGCGCGCGGACACCACGGGCCCCACAATCTCGGGAATCACGTCACCGGCTTTGCGCAGCACCACGGTGTCCCCAATGAGCACGCCCTTGCGTTTGACCTCATGTGCGTTGTGAAGGGTCGCAAAGGTGACGGTGGACCCGGCGACGGTCACTGGCGTCATCACGCCGTAGGGAGTCACGCGCCCCGTGCGCCCCACATCCACACGGATGTCTTCAAGCACCGTGTGCACTTCTTCCGGCGCAAACTTGTACGCAATGGCCCAGCGCGGCGCACGGCTCGTGGATCCCAGTTCTTCTTGCACAGCGCGGTCATCTACCTTGAGCACCACGCCATCGATCTCGTGGATGAGCGAGTGCCTGCGTCCCTCAAGCGCGGTCAAGTACTTCTCCACAGCGCCGACGCCTCGCACCACTTTCGCTTCACTGCTCACCGGTAGTCCCCACTCGGCAAGCAAGGCGTACGTCTGGTGTTGCGACTGCACCCGGGCATCGGCCGGAGTGTCCCCCCACTCCAAGGCGCCCAGTGCGTAGGTGGTGACGGCGAGGGGCCGGGAGGCGGTGATAGTAGAGTCCTTCTGCCTGAGTGAACCTGCTGCGGTGTTGCGCGGGTTGGCGTAGGGCGCCTTGCCCTCTTCCACCAAGGCGGCATTGAGCTCTTCGAACGCAGCAACGGGCAAGTACACCTCACCGCGAATCTCCACCAGGTGTGGGACCGCATTGCCCGCAAGACGTTGCGGCAAACCCTTGATGGTGCGCACGTTGGCCGTGACGTCTTCGCCCGTGGTGCCGTCGCCGCGCGTGACGCCCCTCACTAGCAGCCCGTTCTCGTACGTCAGGGAAATGGACAGCCCGTCAATCTTGGGTTCGCACACGACGTCTTGAGGCCCTGCCTCGCGCTCTACCCGCTCCAGCCACGCGGTGATGTCGTCCACGCTGAACGCGTTGTCGAGGCTCATCATGCGCTGGCGGTGCTTCACCGACGCAAAGCCAAGCGCCACCGCCCCGCCCACGGTCTGCGTGGGACTGTCAGGCGTCACCAACTCGGGGTATTCGGCCTCCAGCTGCCGCAACTCCCGCTCAAGAGCGTCGTACTCGGCATCGGAAATGGTGGGAGCGTCGTCGCCGTAATAGGCCGCCCTGTGTGCCTCAATCTCTTGGACCAACGACTGGTGGCGTGCGCGAGGATCTGTCACTCCCCTATGCAATCACGAAGGTGCGACGTGTGGGTCCCTGTCGCAATGCATCACACTAGAGCGGTGACTAGCGACGCGCCTCATGCCGATGCCGCACCGGCACCCGCGCGCACCACGCCAGCCGCGGTCGCAACCCCGGTCCCCACCCCGGTCCCAACCCCCGTCCCAACCCCCGTCCCAACCCCCGCAGACATCGACTCGGCCGCGCAGGCGATAGCCCCGCACACACGCCGAACGCCGGTCATTGAGATCCCAGGCGAGACGCTAGGCCTGGACGCCACACTCATCTTCAAGCTTGAGTACCTGCAGGTCACGGGCGCGTTCAAGGCTCGCGGTGCGGTGAACTACGTGGCGACCCAAGCCATCGCCCCCACGGGAATCGTCGCGGCATCGGGCGGCAATCACGGAGCCGCCGTGGCGTACGCAGCCCAACGTTTCCATCACGACGCTCATATCTTTGTGCCCACCACCGCCAACCCCGCCAAGGTGGAACGGCTGGTTGACTTGCACGCCCACGTGCACTCGGTGGGCACTACCTACCCCGAGGCTCTTGAGGCGTCTCGCGCCTATCTTGCTGAGCACGATGCCACGTCCATTGCCGCGTTTGACGATCCCGTGGTGATGGCTGGGGCAGGCACAGTGGCGCGGGAGTTTGACCTTCAAACCCGTGAAGACGGTGGCCTCGACGCGATGCTCGTGGCTGTAGGTGGTGGTGGGCTGGCAGGTGGCT
>JAEYYZ010000211.1 GCA_023428185.1 Actinomycetes bacterium | reverse complement strand
CGTTGCCAGTGGGCAAGTAGTAGGCGTTGACGGTCTGCGGCGTCATGAGCCACTCGGTGTTGTCCACCGGCTTGCCGATCTTTGACCACTCCCATTCCTGCTCAAAGCGGTTCGTGGCGCGCACATTGCCCAGCAGGTCATCGGCGCTCACCTCCAGGCCGGTGTAGTCGCGCCACTTGTCCGGGTAACCGATCTTGGGTGTGAAGGCGTCAAGCTTGTCCAGTGCGCGCTTCTTGGTCTCAGGGGTCATCCACGAGATGGAGGTGATGGACTCGCGGTACGCCTCCACGAGGTTGTCCACCAACTGCTGCATTTCGGCCTTATACGCGGGCGGGAAGTGCCGCTTGACGTATTCCTGGCCCACCAACTCGCCCACGGCGCCTTCTACAAACCCCACTCCACGCTTCCAGCGGTCGCGTTGCTGAGGCGCCCCAGACAGGACGGTGCCGTAGAACTCAAAGTTGGCGCGCGAGATCTCTTGAGTGAGGTAAGCGGCGCGCGCGCTCAGCACGTGCCACCTCGCCCATTGCTTGAGAGTGTCCACGTCGGTTTGGGCCCAAAGCTGGGCGGCGCCGGTGAAGAAGGTGGGTTCGTCTGCAATGAGTAAGCCATGCGCCTCAGCCGGCATGCCTACGGCATCGGCCCAGGCTTGCCATGCAAACCCAGGCGCGTCGGTCTCAAGGTCGCTCAAGGTGGTGGGGTTGTATGTGAGGTCGGCTTCTCGCCTGCGGACCACGTCCCAGTGATGCGCTGCAAGGGCAGTCTCAAAGGCCATCACGGTCGCCGCGTCAATGTCGAGGCTGGCGAGCGCGGCCATGCGCGAAATGTGCGCCACGTACTTCTCGCGCGTTTGAGCGTGCAGATCCTCGCGGTAGTACGCCTCGTCGGGAAGCCCTAAGCCGCTTTGCTCGAGGTAGACCACATTGCGTTGGGGGTCACGCTTGTCCGCGAAGACGTAGAAACCGAGCAGGCCGCCCACGCCAGTGGTTTCGAGAGTGCCTAGAGCGGCGGCCAACGCCTGGTGGTTGGCCGCACCGTCCACGAGATCCAGGTCAGCTTCAAGCGGGGCAGTGCCCAAAGCATCCACGCGTTCGGTGTCCATGAAGCTCGCGTAGAGCGCGCCGATGGTGGTGTGTGGCCCCGCCTCCTCAATGATGGTGCGCACGTGCGCCTCGGCATCGTCCCTCAATGCGTGGAAACTACCGTCCGCGGCCCTGTCGTCCGGAATCACGTGGGTGTCCAACCATGGACCATTCACGTACCTGAAGAAGTCATCTTGAGGACGCACGGTGGGGGAGAAGCTCGACTGGTCAAGGCTTGTGGGGCCTGCGGGCGCGGGTGCGGAGGTGGGGTCGCTCATGGGAGCCACCTTAGGGGTGCGAGCGCAGTGTGGGGCGCGTTTTCGCGGAGGGCGTGGGCACGCAGGTGCCTAGACCTCGCCTTCCACACCTTCTGCCGATGCCTCGGAACCGGACTTGTCCCACGGCCGCACGATGCCTAGGTACAGGACCACCGCGAGTAAGGCATAGACGAGGTACACCCCAATCCACACACCCAGGGCAACATCCACAGTGCTCCAACTGGTGGGCATGGGCATGAGCACCACGAAGAAGCCCAGCAGCCCCACCGAGTAGAGCGCGAACCACATGCGCTTATTCCAGTCGTACACCTTGGAACCACCCATTCCAGCAACGGGGAGAAGCGCGAGGGGAGCCGCCGCAAAACCCGCCACCGCCAGGCCCGATGCCGTGTCGAGAAACAGTTGCGCAAACACGTTGCCAGTGCCTTGCAGGCTCGGGGCGGCTGCGGAATAGATGCCCCAGCCCACCAGGCCCAACGCAAACGCGTATGCGGTCTGCACCAGGGCGAGTTTGGATTCCACTGCTTGAGACGCCAAGCGACCGATGGCCACGCCGGCCACGAGTCCGAACACCATGCCGGGCTCGAGTCCGGTGACCCGCACCACCGCTACGGTGAGAGCCACGATCAGCAGGCTCCACGGCTTAAACGTGTACGAGGTTGCCACTCCGGGAGAGAGGCGCTTGGCAAAGAAGATGGCCACTTGCCAACCCACTACCACGTTCAGCAGAAAGCTGGCAGCAAGACTCAGTAGCAAGCGCAAGGACCCCCAGTTGAATCCGATCTCGGGATCCACAAAGGCGGACACTACCGCCGCGGCCACCACCCCAGCGGAGGCAATAAGCCACGCGCGTGAGCCGATTGGGTCGCTCTTCTCAGGCATCGGCTCGGGACGTGAGGCCGCGTCGGGCCCCGCCCCAGCGTCGGACTTCTTGGGAGGTGCCACAGCCGCGGCTAGACGCCTTCGCACGGGCCCACGTCCCGCGGCGAGCCAGGCAGTGAACTCTGCCCATCGAGCGGGAGTGCCAGAAATGGCGGACGCGTAGAGCTTCTTGGGCCACGCCACCAGGAGTGATAGCACCACTGTGCCCGCTACCGCGAGGCATACCTGCAACACGGTGAGTTCTACCTCCTGCACGGGAGGCAACGCGCTCAGCACGCTGGGTGCCGCTGCGGAACCCGTCCCCAGCTCACTCGCTGACGGGGCAGCGCTCGCTAGAGGCGGTTGCGGTTCCAGCGTCTCCACCGGAAGGAGCGGTTGAGGGGAGATCTCCACTATGGGCAAACCGTTGACGCACACGGTGAGTCCCTGCAATAAGCACAAGTCTCCGGTGGCGCTGGCTCCTTCAAAGACAAACTCGCGACCATGTTGCAAGCTAGCGACTATTCCTTCCGTGACGCCCTCGCACCTTTGGTAGAAACCGTCACTGAGCAACACCACCTGCGCGCCTTCAACGGCGAGCGTTCCAGTGGCCGTCAACCGCGCCCGCAAATCCTCAGATGCGTCGCCCTGGCAGAGGTTGCCGCTTGCCGGGCGCTCCGCGGAGATGCTGCTGAGATTGTCGATGTCGTCAATGCGTTGCCGCATGCTGTTGAGGTCAGAGCTAGGTGAGTCTGTGACGTTCTCGAACGCCACTTCGAGGCGGCACGTCCAGTCCGCGTCCCACGAACAGGTCAAGATCAATACGGCAGAGCCCGACTTGGTCTCCACTGCGGGCTCCGCGCCCGGATCACCCCGGGGGATGGTTCGCGCCGTGGCAGTACCGTCCCAGCGCACTTGGTATTGGGTGTGCTCTGGAGCGTCCGGACTTGGTGTCGCGGCCCACGCGCCGCTTGCACAGACAACCCCGGCCACCAAGGCGGTCGCCAGTGTGTGCACCACCCGCAGCCAGGTGCCCGCCCATTGTTGACGACCCGCGTGCATGTTGACTCCCCTCACCGCTCGCCTGCGACGGAACACTCGCGTGGGTGCCCGCCGCGGCAACCCTAGTGGCGCTGACAGGCCGGGACAAGAGGAACGTGTGGCCTATGAGCCGCCTGGCACAATGTCCCTATGCGCATTCACCTCGCCGCCGACCATGCCGGATTCGAACTCAAGGAACACTTGCGCGAGCACTTTGAAGGCTCGGGGGTGGACGTCGTCGATCATGGTGCATTCACGTATGACGCGCTCGACGACTACCCTTCGTTCTGCATCTCTGCGGCCGAGGCAGTGGCTGAGAACCCGGGCGACCTCGGCATCGTCATTGGCGGTTCGGGTAATGGCGAACAACTTGCTGCTAACCGTGTGGCCGGGATCCGCGCCGCACTCGTGTGGTCTGTGGAGACGGCCAAACTGGCGCGCCAGCACAACGACGCTCAGATTGGGTCCATAGGCGCGCGCATGCACTCGCTCGAGCAAGCTACGGCCATAGCCGATGCCTTCATCGCCGAGCCATTCAGCGGCGACGAGCGACACCAGCGCCGTATTGACCAAATGCTGGACTACGAGGCCCAGCGCTAAAACGCGTAGTTGCAGACTGGCTGTTCGCTGGCCTGGAACGCCAGGCTCAGTTGAGCCACGGCACCCTCGCGGTGCTCATGAACCAGGCCAGCACCCGCCGCGGCTACAAGGGATACCCCTCCGAGGTATGCGGCCGAAAGCTCCTGAATGTCGAGCGTGACGTCTGCCTGGTCTCCACCTGCGCTCGTCACCTGGGCGTCTGCACCACCCGCTTGTGCGACGAGCCGCCACGTGCCCGCGTTACGCGGGAGCATGGCATCAGTGAGGGTGAAAGTGACATCAAGGTCCGTAGCGTAGCCCCGTGCGGCGAGCGCCTTGGGGGCGTCGAGAATCCGTACCCAGATGTTCTCTTGGAGGCCCGCAGCGAGCGAGCGTGAGTCCTCCATCATGTGGAACAGGGGAGAGTCAAGGGGGACCAGTGGCACAAAGCACGTGGACATCAGATCAAGGTCAGCAACCACTGAAAACAAACGTTGCATGGCGGCGGGCGTGGCCGCACCGTACCGGTGCACCTCAACCTCACCGTTCGGGATGCCAAACTCCCATTTGCCCTTGCGCGCAAAGATCGCATACGCGGCGGGGCCGTGGGCATCCTCCACCCATGCAATGCGAAGCCGTTCCTTGCCTTCACGCGCCTCCGGCATGTCCATGAATGCATCCGCGATCATCGCGTCGTCACATTCAGTGAACGTGCCGGGCCGGGTAGTGCGTGCTTGAACAGCGCGCAGAACGGCGGCGTGCTTGCCCATGTCCGCGTTCTCCAACGTGAGGGGCAAGTCCTTGGCGCCCGGGATCTCACGCATGCCAGGACCCCTGCCCAGATTCACTCTCGACACAAAGCCAGCGTGCCCGTATCCGAAGTTCTGGTAAATCCGTGCCTCGGACGCGTACAGAGTGGAGACGATCTCCCCACGCGCAAGAGACCGTTCAAAGTGCTCCGCGATCATGGAGCGCAAGATTCCCCTGCGCCGGTGCCCAGGCAAAACGGTGACGAATGCTAGGCCGGCCGTGGGCACAGTGGAACCGCCAGGCACGCGCATAGTCACGTGATGCGACGCATGGAATGCGATGAGGTCGCCTTCCGTGCCGCGGCTCGCATCGGAGATCTCCACGCCGCGCGTGCGGCCCCACGGGACGATGCCCGCGAATGACTCCGCAGCAGAGTCAGGGGTGGCAAACGCAAAGCCCCACTCAGTGACGTTCATTTGCTGCGCTTGGCGTTCTCGAGGAACATCCACCGCACGGTATCCAGAAGGCAAGCTCACGTGCGCAGTGTGCCACGCGACAGACGGCTGCGCCAGGGTCCAACCTTCTGAAACTACGACGTCCCGCGCACCGCTCTTGCCACCTCAATCTGATCGTGCAAGCGGCGGTACTCCACCTTGATGCAACGGTTCTGAACCACCGAGAGACCGGCGGCAAGGCACTGCGTGGCCGCCTCCTCGTGGCGGATACCCAACTGAAGCCATAGTGTTGCTGCACCGACGGCGATGGCTTGCCGCGCCACGGGAGGTACGTCCTCAGGCTTGCGGAACACATCAACGAGGTCCGGCATCACCGGCAAGGCACTCAGTGATGGGAAGAAGCCGTGGCCCCTGATCTCCTCGCCTTCGGCGCGTGGGTTGACGAGGAAGACCTCGTACGGAGTGTTCTCCATGAGCCACACGGCTATCTGGTGACTCGTCCGCTCGGGGTTCGGGGACGCGCCCACCACCGCCACGTTGCGAGTCTTCGCAAGGAGCCGTGCCAACTCGGCGTCGGCAGGGGCATCGGCTGTTTGCGGCATCGGGCACCACTCCGGATCAACTGACGTCATGGTGAGTGAACTCCTTTGTGTCTCTCATTGTTCCTGGGTCGGAACCGAAAGCGATGCATTGTTCGTTGTGTCGTTAACACCTTCTCGCCGTTTGCGCGTCTCACGGTGCGCGCGCCAGCGGCGAGGCCGAAAGGCACCTTACAAGGGTGCGACGCGACCGAAAGGAACGGGAAATGACCCCCACCAAGCAAGTCACTGCAAGCGAACGTGAACCCAAGTTGGGCATTACCAAAGCCGACCTCACCGCTATCAACACCGGGCTCGCCCAAGCGCTCGCGGAGACCTTCACGCTCTACGTGAAGACGCAGGGCTATCACTGGAACGTGACCGGCCCCACCTTCCACTCGCTTCACGAGATGTTTGAAGAGCAGTACATCGACTTGCGCGACGCCGCCGACGAACTGGCTGAACGGATGCGCGCCCTCGGTGCTGCTTCGCCAGGGTCGTTCAAGGAGTTCTTGGAGCTGGCGACCATCAAGGACCATGACCCCGCCGCTGACGCCATGAAGATGGTCACCACGTTGTCTGCAGACCACGAGACCATTGCACGCATTCTGCGGCCCTTGGTGGACGTGGCAGACGAGGCCGGAGACGTGGCCACCGCTGACCTGCTGACGGCGCGACTTGCGGCGCACGAGAAGCACGCGTGGATGTTGCGGGCCACTGCCGCGTAGCGGTTGACGTGCGAGGGGAGTGAAATCCCCCGAGAAAGAGCAACGGGCCCTTCGCCTCACGGCGAGGGGCCCGTACTCCTTGGCGCCGCTGAGGGATGTGCGCCAGGTCTTGCAGCGTGGGCGGCAACGCCCAAACAATCAATCAAATGAAATACATAGCGGGCTCACGAAGTTCATCGAAGTCCGTGTCACTAGTGTGCACCCCAGAGTCGCCGTCGTCCACCGCAGAGGCTGCAGTGTGACGTTCTGCATAGTCTGGGTGTTCACGTATCACTGCAGGAATGCCCACTGCGGTAGCCCCGCAGGGGATGTCCTTGACCACCACGGCGTTGGCTCCGATGCGCGCATCGTCACCCACAAACAGCGGGCCGAGAACCTTGGCCCCCGCGCCAATGACCACCCTGTCTCCAATGGTGGGATGACGCTTGCCAGGGTGCATCGACGTGCCGCCAAGGTTGATTCCGTTGAACATCAACACGTCTTCGCCCACCACTGCGGTCTCACCGATGACCACACCTGTGCCGTGGTCAATGAACAAGCGTCGGCCTAGGACTGCTCCCGGGTGGATCTCAATGCCCGTGCGGCGTCGAGCCCACTGCGAGAGGAGGCGGGCTGCCGTGCGCCGTCCCTTAGTCCACAACCAGTGGGCAACCCGGTGGTACCACACGGCGTGCACGCCTTGATAGCTGACGACGATGACAAACGTCGAGGGTGCGGCAGGGTCTCGCCTGCGCACCGTCTCCACGTCTTCACGTGCCAGCGACCATGCGGACATGCGCTCGCTCATGTGATACCTCCGGGTTGGTCCAACACTGGAA
>JAEYYZ010000155.1 GCA_023428185.1 Actinomycetes bacterium | reverse complement strand
CCGTCTCCTCAGATGCCTCGGCACCTTCAGCAGCCTTGTCTTCCACTACAGCGAGCGAAAGCTTGCCACGGGGGTCAATCTCAGCGATCTCAACCTGGACCTTCTGGCCCACAGCAAGAACATCCTCGACATTCTCCACGCGGGCACCGCCCACAAGCTTGCGGATCTGCGAAATGTGCAACAGGCCATCCTTACCGGGGCTGAGCGACACAAACGCGCCGAACGCCACGGTCTTGACCACGGTGCCCACAAAGCGTTCGCCCACCTCAGGCATGTGCGGGTTAGCGATCGCGTTGACCGCTGCACGCGCAGCCTCAGCAGACGGGCCATCAGTAGCGCCGATGTA
Source organism: Actinomycetes bacterium (assembly GCA_023428185.1). Lineage (GTDB taxonomy): Bacteria > Actinomycetota > Actinomycetes > Actinomycetales > Demequinaceae > Demequina. Next base: position 12,189 of record JAEYYZ010000155.1, on the reverse strand, counting down.
CACAGTGCCGTCATCCTCGATGGAGATGTCGGCGCCGGTGTCGTCCTGAATCTGGTTGATCATCTTGCCCTTGGGGCCAATGACTTCACCGATCTTGTCCACGGGGATCTTCACTGCGATGACGCGAGGAGCGTAGGGGCTCATCTCGTCGGGCTCACTAATGGCGGCTTGCATGATTCCCAGGATGTGCAGACGGGCGTCCTTGGCCTGGTTCAGAGCACCCGCAAGCACGGAGGCGGGAATGCCGTCCAGCTTGGTGTCCAGCTGGATCGCAGTAATGAACTCCGACGTTCCGGCAACCTTGAAGTCCATGTCACCAAACGCGTCTTCCGCACCCAGGATGTCGGTGAGCGCCGCGTAGCGGGTCTCGCCGTCAACGGTGTCGGAGACAAGGCCCATGGCAATACCGGCCACGGGAGCCTTGAGGGGCACGCCCGCGTTGAGCAGCGCGAGCGTGGAGGCACACACGGAACCCATCGACGTGGAGCCGTTGGAGCCCAACGCCTCTGACACCTGGCGGATCGCGTACGGGAAGTCCTCACGCGACGGGAGTACCGGAACCAGGGCACGCTCAGCAAGCGCACCGTGTCCAATCTCACGACGCTTGGGGCTACCCACGCGGCCCGTCTCGCCCGTGGAGAAGGGCGGGAAGTTGTAGTGGTGCATGTAGCGCTTGTGCGTCTCAGGGCTGAAGGAGTCGATCTGTTGCTCCATCTTGAGCATGTTGAGCGTGGTGACACCCATGATCTGGGTCTCGCCGCGCTCAAAGATCGCGCTGCCGTGCACGCGCGGGATCACGCCAACCTCGGCAGAGACCGGGCGGATGTCCGCCAAGCCACGGCCATCGATGCGCACACCATCCTTGAGGATGCGCTGACGCACAGCCTTCTTGGTGAGCGAACGCACCGCGGCGCTAATCTCGCCTTCACGGCCCTCGAACTGGGCGCCGAGCTGCTCCAGCGCAGCAGCCTTGATCTCGTCAAGACGGATCTCTCGCTCCTGCTTGTCTGCGATCTGCAGAGCCGCCGAGAGATCAGCGGCCGCAGCGTCGGACACCGCAGCCAAGACGTCGTCCTGGTAGTCAAGGAAGCGCGGGAACTCCTTGGTTTCCTTGGCGGCCTTGCCTGCGAGCTCGATCTGAGCCTGGCACAGTGCGCGCAAGAACGGCTTGGCAGCCTCGAGACCCTCGGCAACAACAGCCTCCGTGGGAGCCTGGGCGCCTTCGGAGATGAGGGCAAAGGCGTCGTCCGTCGCCTCGGCCTCCACCATCATGATCGCAACGTCGTCACCGGCGATGCGGCCGGCAACCACCATGTCGAACACGGCGCGGCTCTTCTCGCTGTAGCGCGGGAACGCCACCCACTGGCCGTCGATAAGCGCGATGCGCACACCGGCAATGGGGCCGGAGAACGGCAGGCCAGACAGCTGGGTGGACATCGACGAGGCGTTGATGGCCAAGGTGTCGTAGGCGTCGTCGGGGTTGATGGCCAGGACGGTGACAACCACCTGGACCTCGTTGCGCAAGCCCGAAACGAACGTGGGGCGCAACGGGCGGTCAATGAGACGGCACGTGAGGATCGCCTCAGTCGAGGGGCGGCCCTCACGGCGGAAGAACGATCCGGGGATCTTGCCTGCCGCATAGCTGCGCTCTTCTACATCCACCGTGAGCGGGAAGAAGTCAAAGCCATCGCGGGGGTGCTTACCGGCCGTGGTGGCCGAGAGCAGCATGGTGTCGTCGTCGAGGTAAGCGACGGCGCAACCAGCGGCTTGCTGGGCCAAGCGGCCCGTTTCAAAACGAACAGTGCGCTTGCCGAACTTGCCGTTGTCAATCACGGCCTCAGCAAACTGAATTTCGGGACCTTCCATGTGGATGGTCGCTCCTTGTCTATAAAGGAGCAGGCAGGCAGAACTCGGCAATAGCCTTTGGCTGATCGTCAGTGCAGATGCTCAGACCCCCGGCACGCCTCAACGCTGAAGGTGCGGGGTTCTGCTCATCTCCACCGAGGACCAGCGTTCAGCCGGCCTGCTGGTGTATGCAGATATCGCCTGCGCAATGCGCGCGAGGCGTATACAGCCTACCAGGGCGGGCGCTCGATGGGCTCGGCGCGCCGCTGGAGCTTTAGTTAGCGCAGACGCCCGTCGTCAGTGAGCACCGCCCCCCATCGTCACTGAGCCCGGCCGCCCCAGTGCCAGTCAGCACCGCCGCCCCATCGTCACTGGGCACCGCCCCCCATCGTCACTGAACACCGCCGCCCATCGTCAGAGAGCACCGCCGCCCCATCGTCACTGAGCACCGCGTTGCGGCTCCTGAGGCCCCAAAAACGTCCGTGGCGAGCATATGCGAGACCAATTCGGTGCTGAGTGACGATCGAGGCCCGGCTGCCCCGCAGGGCTACGGGCCGAGGCCCTCCTGTCAAAGCAAACGGCCCGGCTGCTCCGCACCCAGAGGGGCGAGCGAACCGGGCCGTTGAGCGCCAGGCGCGTCGGCTTCCGTGAGGAAACTAGCGACGCAAGCCCAGGCGCTCGATGATCGAGCGGTAACGCTCGATATCAACCTTCTGCAAGTAGCCGAGCAGACGACGACGCTGACCCACGAGCAACAGCAGGCCGCGACGCGAGTGGTGGTCGTGCTTGTGCTGCTTGAGGTGTTCGGTGAGGTCAGAGATGCGCTTGCTGAGCATGGCGATCTGAACCTCGGGAGAGCCGGTGTCACCCTCAGAAGTGGCGTACTCGGCGATGATGGCTTGCTTCACTGATGCTTCGAGAGGCACTGGTGCTCCTTCATGTCTCGTTGCGCGGCGCACCCAGGCTGGTTCTCTGGGGCAATGGGATCCGCGGCCGTTTCACGGCGACGGTCAAGCATACCCGATGCGTGGGGCCCCGCCTATCGGGATCCCTCGTGTCTCGCTATCCCGATCCCGGTTGCCCCGCTATCGCGATCCCACCGACCGCAATCAGCTACCGCGGGTCCAGCATGGTGAGAGCCAGTATGGACGGCTCCACGGCCTCGACGGCGTGGGGCAACCGGGTGCCAAAGTGGATGATCTCGCCTGGGACCAGGTCTACGGTGCGTCCGTCGGCGGTGATGCGAAGGTGGCCCTTGAGCGTCTGGAGCAACACGGGCATTGCGGCCGTGTGTTCTGTTAGCACTTGATCCTCGTCGAACGAGAAGAGCACCAGGCGCACACCTTCTGCTTTGAGCACGGTGCGCGAGACAGTGGACTCAGGTGCCACCTGGACTAGGTCCGCTAGGTCCTGGACGTGAGTCATGTGTGGTGCGGTGTCAGTCATGATGCCTCCTCTGGGGGATCCGTTTAACCTAACAACGTTTTGCGTAATTCGCTTAGGCATGTGGTCCCTGCCCCCGGGTCCGCACGCCCCCTCCTCGAGGTTCACCCTCCCCCAACTCCCGTTGAGGAAATTCTGCTCGCGTGTCGCGCGTAGTAGCGCGCGCTGGAGGAACGTCACCGTCTGCGACCCTAAGAGCCGCGGCACGTTTCGGTCACGGAACGCCGGTGAACACTGCTGTTCCTCAGGGGCGCGCTACCACGCGCGACACGCGAGCAGGGTTTCCTCAATCCGGGGGGGCTAGAGGTCCAGCACCTCGCGGCACCACTCCACGTCCTCAGCCAGAGCCTGAATCAGCGCGTCCATGCCACCAAAGTCGAACATGGGGCGCCTCCACTCAATGAGGTCCAGCACCACCTGAGCGCCATACAAGTCCAACCCTGCATGGTCGATCACGTGTGCTTCCACACGCAGTTCAGTGCCGCCCACCGTGTAGTTGATGCCCAAACTCACCGCACTGGGCAACGGCACCGCCAACCATGGCGATGCACCCTCGCCCCCGCGCGCATCCACAACCTGCAGCCACCCCGCATACACCCCATGCCGAGGGATGTACCCACCTTCTACCGCGAGGTTCGCCGTGGGGAACCCAATCTGCCTGCCAATTTCGTCGCCGTGGACCACCCGTCCGCGCAAGCGATGCGGCCGCCCCAAGACCTCTGCGGCGCCGCGCATGTCACCCGCCTCGAGCAGTTCCCGCACCCACGTGGACGACCATCTCCGCGTGCCCTCAAGCGCGCCCGCGGCGTCATCAATCACCTGAACCTCAAAGCCCATCCGCTCCCCCAGCGCGCGCATGGTGTCCACGTCTCCAGCGTTGCCGCGGCCAAAGCGCGTGTCACGCCCCACCACCACTACGGCCGTCCGCAGGCCGTTGACCAAGAAGTTTTGGGCGAATTCCTCGGGAGTCTGCATCGCAAACTCAAGGGTGTAGTGCTGCACCAAAATGCCGTCCACGCCGGTGGCGGCCATGCGCTCCAGGCGGTCGTCCAGCCCGGTCACCAGTTCGGGACTGTGCTCGGGTGCGTGCACGGCTTTGGGGTGCGGGTCAAAAGTGACAGCCACTGACACGGCATTCCGCGCCTGCGCAGTGGCAACAACGCTTTCCAACACCGCTTGATGCCCACGATGCACACCATCAAAGTTGCCGATGGTCACCACTGTGGGCCCCAAGTCGGCGGGCACGTCAGCGAGCGAGCGCCACACGGTGGTCATTCGGTCATTGTGCCGCACCGGGAGGTGCGCTCCGCGCAGGTTCAAACACAATGGCTGGCTTCCACTTGCCCTGGTGCGCCCGGATCACCGCTACGGCAACCTCAGCGCACATCGCCACGGCGTCTCCTTCAGGGGACACGCCGGGCCGGGCCGCGATCATTTGCCCATATCCCAGCGACGTCGCCTCAGCGGCGGAGACTTCCACCACGGGCAATATGGCCGATGCCGCGCCCGCCAAAGACACCAGCGGCACCTGCTCGCCGGATTCGGCAATCGTTGTCAGCTGGTCCACGGTGAGCGCACCGTCGAGCCCCAACCCACCTACTTGAGTGCGGCGCAACGCGGTGAGATGCCCGCCCACTCCTAGTGCATCACCAAGGTCGCGCGCGAGCGCGCGCACGTAGGTGCCTGACGACACAGTGACTGCGATGCCCAGATCCACAAAGGTGTGCCCTGGCTCCCCGGCCACTAGGCGCGTCTCAAGCACCTCAAACTGCGACACGGTCACCGGGCGGGCGGCAAGTTCTACGTCCTCTCCCCCACGCACCCTCGCATAAGCCCGCTGGCCGTCTACCTTGATGGCACTGACCGAGCTGGGCCGTTGCATGATGTCGCCGGTGAGCGCTGCGACGGCCCCGGCAATGGCATCGGCCGCAACTCCGGAGGCGTCAGCAACCGCGACCACCTCACCCTCGGCGTCGTCCGTGATCGTGGAAGCACCTAAGCGCACAGTCGCTTCATACGCCTTGGTACCCGCGGAGTAGTACGTGAGCAGTCGTGTGGCACGGCCAGCCGCAATGACCAACAGGCCCGTGGCCATGGGGTCGAGGGTGCCGCCGTGTCCCACCTTGCGCGTGCCCAACACACGGCGCATGCGTGCCACGACGTCGTGCGAGGTCCAGCCTGCGGGCTTGTCGACAAGGACAATTCCGTCTGGGCCATCGGGCGAGGCCACGTTAGTCCTCGTTGTCAGCAGGTTCGTCGTTGTGCTTGTAGGGGTCGGCGTCGCCTGCGAAATGCGCGTTCTCACGCAACTTAGCGAGTTCGGCGTCCCGCACTGCAGCTTCGTGAAGAGCCTTTTCCAGGGTGGCCGCCGTCTCTGGCACCGCGTCCAAGTGGAACTCCAGCGTGGGCGTCAAACGGATACCCAAGTCGTGGCCCACCAAGGAGCGCAAGCGGCCCTTGGCGGAGGCGAGCGCGGCCGCTGTGGACGCGCGCTCCTCCTCCCCGCCAAGCACCGTGTAGAACACCGACGCTTGCTGCAAGTCACCGGTGACGCGAACGTCGGTCACAGTGACGAACCCCAAGCGCGGGTCCTTGATCTCGGTCTCAAGCGCGCTGGCCACGATCTTCTTGATGGTGCCAGCGAGCTTGAGCGCCCTTGCGTTGTCGACCATTAGTCCCTCGGAATCTCCACCATCTCGAACGTCTCGATGATGTCGCCTACCTGGATGTCGTTGAACTTGCCCAGGCCAATACCGCACTCGAAGCCTTCGCGCACCTCAGTGGCGTCGTCTTTGAAACGGCGCAGCGTGTCGATGCTGGCTTCACCAATGACCACACCGTCACGCGAGACGCGTGCCTTGGCGTTGCGCTTGATGAGACCGTCGCGCACGATGCAACCGGCGATGTTGCCGAACTTGGAGGATCGGAAGATTTCGCGGATCTCGGCGGAACCCACCGACTTCTCCTCGAACTCCGGCTTGAGCAGGCCCTTGAGGCTCGCCTCGACGTCTTCGATGGCGCGGTAGATAACCGAGTAGAAGCGCATGTCCACTCCCTCGCGGTCTGCGAGTTCTTGGACGCGTTCTGCCGGGCGCACGTTGAAGCCGATGATGATGGCGTTGTCCACAGTGGCGAGGTTGACGTCGTTTTGCGTGACGGCACCCACACCGCGGTGGATGACCCGCAGGTCCACGGTCTCGCCCACATCGATAGCCAGCAACGCGTCTTCAAGGGCCTCAACGGCACCGGACACGTCACCCTTGATGATGAGGTTGAGGGTCTCGACCTTGCCCGACTCGAGGGCCTTGGTGAAGTCCTCAAGGCTGATGCGCTTGCGGCGCTTCGCCAGTTGGGCTGCACGGTCTGCGGCTTCACGCTTCTCAGCGATCTGGCGTGCAGTGCGGTCATCGTCGGCCACCAAGAAGCTGTCACCGGCGCGAGGCACGGAGGTCAAACCAATGACCAACACGGGCCGTGCAGGCGTTGCTTCGGTGACGTTTTGGTCGTGCTCGTCGAACATGGCACGCACGCGGCCGTGAGCCGTACCGGCCACGATCGCGTCTCCCACCCGCAACGTTCCGGACTGGACCAACACGGTTGCCACGGCACCACGGCCCTTGTCCAAGTGCGCTTCCACTGCGACACCGCGTGCGTCCTTGTTGGGGTTGGCACGCAAGTCAAGACCGGCATCGGCCGTCAACAGCACTGCTTCGAGAAGAGCGTCGATGTTGATGCCTTCTCGAGCGGAAACGTCAACGAACATCGTGTCGCCGCCGTACTCCTCAGCCACCAAGTTGTACTCGGTGAGTTGCTGGCGGATCTTGGCGGGGTTGGCGCCTTCCTTATCGATCTTGTTGACCGCCACCACGATGGGCACGTTGGCGGCCTGAGCGTGGTTGAGCGCCTCAATGGTTTGAGGCATGACGCCGTCGTCGGCGGCCACCACGAGGATGGCGATGTCTGTCACCCTCGCACCACGGGCACGCATGGCGGTGAACGCCTCGTGACCCGGGGTGTCAATGAACGTGATGGCACGCACGGTGCCTTCGTGTTCGTGGTGAACCTGGTAGGCACCAATGTGCTGAGTGATGCCGCCGGCCTCACCCGAAATGACATCGGACTTACGGATGGCATCCAGCAGGCGAGTCTTACCGTGGTCAACGTGACCCATGACGGTGACCACCGGTGGGCGGGCCTCGAGTTCTTCGTCGGTTTCGGCCTCAAGTTCGGCGTCAAGGTCGAGGCCAAAGTCCTCGAGCAGTTCGCGGTCTTCTTCTTCAGGCGAGACGATTTGGATCTTGTAGCCAAGCTCCACACCCAAGGCCTCAAAGGTCTCCTCGTCCAAGGACTGAGTAGCCGTAGCCATTTCACCCAAGTGGAAGAGCACCGTCACGAGTGACGCGGGGTTGACGTCAATGCGCTCGGCAAAGTCGTTGAGGGTGGCGCCACGGCGCAAGCGGATGAGCGTCTCACCGTCGCCGCGAGGGATCTTCACGCCGCCAATGGCCGGAGCTTGCTGCTCCTCGTACTCCATGCGCTTGGCACGCTTGGACTTACGTGAACGTGCAGGCTTGCCTCCGGCTCGACCGAATGCACCGGCAGTGCCTCCGCCTCGACCACGGCTACCAGCAGCCGGACGGCCACCGGGTGCACCACCGGGGCCACCAGGGCCGCCGGGTCCACCGGGACCGCCACCAAAACCGCCGGGACGTCCGGGTCCGCCGGGACGGCCAGCGCCACCGGGCGCAGGACGTGCACCGCCGGGTCCACCAGGACCGCCGGGACCGCCGGGACGCGCACCGGGTCGAGGTGCGCCACCAGCGGCGCCACCCGGAGCCGGGCGGCCGGGACGGCCATCAGGCCGGGCAGCTTGGAAGGGGTTATTGCCTCCCGGACGCGGACGTGGACGAGGAGCGTCAGTGCGCGTTTGGAAGGGGTTGTTGCTTGCGCCCGGGCGCGGGCGCGGGCGCGGCATGTCGCCGGTAGCCTCTGCTTCGCCAGTGGGGGCATCGGCGGGAGCGGCGGGAGCGGCCGACGCCGCAGGTCCCGGCGTGCCAGCCGACGGCGCCGCTTGGGGCGCTACCGGCTCGTCTGCAGGCGCAGCGTCGGCGGGCGCCACAGGGCGCGCCGCAGGCTTGGGTGCCGGCTTGGGCTTGGAAGGAGCTGCAGGCGCAGCGGCAGCCGCTTGGGCTTGAGCAGGGAAGGCTTCTTTGATTTTGCGAACAACGGGCGCCTCCAGAGTGGAGGACGGACCCTTGACGTATTCGCCAAGTTCGCCAAGTTTGCTGATCAGGTCCTTGGCGGGAATGCCAAGTTCCTTCGCGATCTCATGAACGCGGGGCTTTGCCACAAAAAACTCCTGTCTCGGTTCGCCCGAGGCAGGGTCGAACCATCTTTACGGCTGGGTACTCATTTCGAGTTACTCATTGGATGGCCATGGGCTTTCAATCCCGTCGTGTAGAAAGGTGAACGGCTCTAGCGTAGGACAAGTACTGCTGGTTCTAGCGCCGACGCATCGGCATGAGGCATTTTGAGCGCCCGGCCCAGAGCCTTGCGCTGGATCGCCACCGCGAGACACTCCGCGCCGGGATGCAACCACGCTCCCCTGCCCGGTGCCGTGCCCGTGTGGTCAACCACTACATGGTTGCCGTCAAGCACCACTCGCACTAGATCCTGCCGTGCCTCACGCTTGCGGCACCCCACACACGTCCGGATGGGACCGGGAGGCGCAGTGTGGGGAGCCGATCGAGTCAGACTCGGCCCATCTAGTCTACGCTCTTGCGCACCCATGGGACACCCCAGCACGGCTCGCGGTTAGCGAGCGGCGCCCGGGACCTCGGGGGCCTCATCGGAGCGGATGTCGATGCGCCAGCCGGTGAGCCGCGCCGCCAGGCGCGCGTTTTGGCCTTCTTTGCCAATGGCGAGGGACAAATGGAAGTCAGGAACGATGACCCGGGCGGCACGAGCTTCCTCGTCAACCACGGTCACGGAGACCACACGGGACGGGGAGAGTGCGTTGCCCACAAACGTGGCCGGGTCCTCGTCCCAGTCCACGATGTCGATCTTCTCGCCCCGCAACTCGCTCATCACTGCCCGCACTCGCGCACCCATGGGCCCAATGCACGCACCCTTGGCGTTCACTCCAGGGACCGTGGCCCGCACCGCCATCTTGGAGCGGTGACCAGCCTCTCGCGCTAGCGACATGATCTCGACGGTGCCGTCCGCGATCTCTGGCACTTCGAGTTCAAAGAGTTTGCGCACCAGCCCTGGGTGGGTGCGAGACAACGTGATGGAGGGGCCCTTCATGCCGCGGCCCACTTCAAGCACGTAACCACGAATGCGCTCCCCGTGAACGTACGTCTCGGTAGGAACCTGCTCGTGAGCGGGCAACAACGCTTCAACCTCGCCGATGTCCACGTGAACATTGCGGGGATCGGAGCTTTGCTGGATCACACCAGACACCAATTGGCCCTGCTTGTCGGCGTATTCGCCCAGCACGGCATCGTCCCCGGCTTGCCGCAACCGCTGCACAATCACTTGGCGCGCGGTGGCGGTGGCTATACGGCCAAAGTCGGTGGGCGTGTGGTCAAACTCGGGAGTGAAGGTGGGCGCCTCGCCCACCGATTCCTCGTCCCGCTCCAACTCCTCGCGAGCGAGGATGGTCACCAACCCGGTATCGCGGTCCAAGTGCGCACGCGCCTGCCGGTGAGCGCCGGGAGTCTTGTGATACGCGGAGACGAGGGCTTGTTCGATGGCGTCAATCAATACCTCAAGGCGAATGTCACGCTCTTTGGCGAGGCTTTGAAGGGCCTGCATATCGACATCCATGTCACTCCTGCCCTTCAGCGTCTTGGTTCACTGCGTCGAGTTTCTTCCACTCAATCTCGATGCGGCCCGTGGAGACTTCGGCGAGTGAGATCTCGCGCGCGGCCCCGTTGATGTCCAGTACCAGTGTGTCTCCGGATACGTCCGTGAGGCGACCCTCGGCAGTGGAGCCGTCCGTCAGCGCCAGCGAGACCAACCGGGTACGCGCGCGCATGAAGTGACGGCGCTCCGTGAGAGGGCGGTCAAGCCCGGGCGTGGAAATTTCCAGCACATAGGGGTTACCCAACGGGTCTTCTTGGTCCATGGCAGCGTTGATGGCGCGTGAGGCATCGGCGATCTGATCCAGCGTGGCGGAACCCACGGCATCGTCAGGCAAATCAATGGTGATGAGCACGCGGGAGCGTTTGCCCGCTGCAGCCACCTCAACGTCCTCAAGCACTAGGCCAACGCTTTGCGCGGCAGGGCCCGCTAGGGCGGCAATGCGACTCTTCGCGTCCACGTGATGCCTCCCCGCGCTCGTTTCAAGCGCTCCGTTGCTGAAGTTCAAGTCATGTACTACTAGGGGTGAGTCTACGACCCCCCGGTGCGCCGTGCGAGACTATCCGCCATGGCGGGTCGGTTGAGGGGCGCGCGGCGAGTGACGGCCGCAGTGGTGCTGATGACGATGCTTGCCGGGTGCTCGTGGCGGCTTGAGACCGAGCCTGTGCCCACCCCCACCGCCGATGCCGCGCAGGCTGCGCGCGACCTCGCAGCCCGCAACGAGGCTGCCATCATCGCAGCGTTGGGTGAGCCCGCGACGGAGGGTTCAGGACGCGAGGCGCTCGAGGCCCTAGAAGGCGTGGTGGCGGCGGCACATTTGTCCATACTGGGTGGCGTCTATGAGCCGTACCCCTCCGCTTCGCCTTCGCCCAGCCCGCAGCCCTCACTCTTGCCGGAGCCCGACTTGCGGGCGGCAGTGCTCGCCGCGAGGGACGATGCTTTGGCGCTTGCCTTTGCCAGTAGCGAGACCGACGCTGGGTTTCTTGCCGGTTCGGTAGCCCTGACGCACACGTTTGCCGCGTGGTACGCGGGAGTACTTGATGCCCAAGCTGCGGGCATCGTCATCTCGGTGGATGAGCCGCGGAGCCTGCCCGGAGCGTATGGCGAGGGCGTGCCGCTGGTACCAGAAGCTACTTCGCTTGATCCTGATGCCGTGGCCGAGTTGGCCCTACGGCACGACCAAGCCCGGTTCCTGTACGAGGTGATTGCCGCGCGTGAATCCGGCGAGGCGCGCACGCGCGCGCTAGTGAGCGCCCGTGGACACGGAGACCGCGCCGAGGCGTTGGTGGAGTTGAGCGGCGTAGACCTGCGCACTCCGGTGTACGAGCTTCCCCAAACCGCCATCTCCACAGCGGAGGAACGCTTGGCGGCTCAGCGCCTGACTGAGCAAGGCTTGGGGTGGGCGTACATGGCACTGACCTACGGGGTAGACGCACCGGACCGCGCGTGGCTCATGGCCGCCGCGTTTAACGCGTACACCGCGAGTGCGCTCGTCCCCGGGTTTACCGTGGCTGAGTTCCCCATACTGCCCGGGGCGGCCGCGCCCGCTTAGGCGCGGGCTGCGTTGAGTGCGGCCTTGACTGTGTCCGCGACCGTGGCCGCGGCATCGGCGAGTGCCAAAGTCTGCGTCTGCCCAGTGGAGCGGGTCTTCAGCTCAACTTCGCCGGTCTCCAGCCCGCGACCCACTACCAAGATGTACGGCGCGCCCAGGAGTTCCGCGTCCTTGAACTTCACACCTGGGGAGACCTTGGGGCGGTCGTCGTAGAGGACTTCGATGCCCGCCGCTTCCAGGGCCTCGGCAAGCTTCTGGGATTCCTCAAAAACGGCATCGTCCTTGCCGGTGGCCACGAGGTGAACGTGGACCGGGGCAACCTGGATGGGCCACTTGAGGCCCAACTCGTCGTGGTTGTTCTCCGCGAGCAGCGCCAAACACCGCGTCACGCCGATGCCGTAGGAACCCATCGTGACCGTCACTCGCTTGCCGTTCTCGTCCAGCACTTCGAGGCCAAGCGCCTCGGCGTACTTGCGGCCGAGTTG
>JAEYYZ010000133.1 GCA_023428185.1 Actinomycetes bacterium | reverse complement strand
CACGCAAGCCGCAGGCAGACTAACCCGCACCACACGGCAGGGGAGGGACCATGTCAGTCGATAAGCCACGCATAGAGGCCGCTGTGCGCGAGATCCTCGCGGCCGTGGGTGAGGATCCGGAACGCGACGGACTCAAGGACACCCCGGCACGCGTGGCGCGCGCATACGAAGAGTTCTTCAAGGGCCTGCACCAAGATCCAGCCGACGTGCTCTCCGCCGTATTCGAACTGGGCCATGAAGAGATGATCCTGGTCAAGGACATCGAGTTGTACTCGATGTGCGAGCACCACTTGGTCCCCTTCCACGGTGTCGCGCACGTGGCGTACATTCCGAGCGCCGACGGCCGCATCACTGGGCTTTCCAAGCTCGCCAGGTTGGTGGATGTTTTTGCGCGCAGGCCACAGGTTCAGGAACGTCTCACTACCCAAGTAGCCGATGCCCTGGTCACCGAGCTGGGCGCTCGTGGTGTCATCGTGGTGGTGGAGGCAGAACACTTGTGCATGTCGATGCGGGGGGTGCGCAAACCGGGTTCTCGCACCGTGACGAGCGCGGTGCGAGGTGTCATGCGTGACGCTGCCACTCGCGCGGAAGCAATGAGCCTCATAGTGGGCAAGTAGGCTCCCATGACTCTCGTCATGGGGATCCTCAACGTCACTCCTGACAGTTTCAGTGACGGCGGCATCTACACCAGCACTGCGTCTGCGGTGGCGAGGGGTGTGGAACTCGCGGCCCAAGGTGCACACATTGTGGACGTGGGTGGCGAGTCCACCCGGCCCGGCGCTGAGCGTGTGGGCGCGACCGAGGAACAAGCACGCGTCATCCCGGTGGTGACAGCCTTGGTGCGCGAAGGCGTCACCGTCAGCATCGACACCATGAACGCGTCCACCGCCCGCGCAGCAGCCGATGCCGGGGCGAGCATCGTGAACGATGTTTCAGGAGGTTTGGCGGACCCGGCCATGGGCCGCACCGTTGCGGCGCTGGACGTGGACTTTGTGGCCATGCATTGGCGTGCGCACTCCGCCACCATGGACCAGCTAGATGTCTACGACGATGTGGTGGCGGACGTCCACAACGAACTGCTGACGCGAGTTCACGCCTTGGTTGATGAGGGCGTGGATGTCAAGCGCATCATCGTTGACCCGGGCCTGGGCTTTTCCAAAGTGGGAGACAACAACTGGAAATTGCTCGCTCATCTAGACGTGCTGCGCGGTCTAGGTCAGCGGGTGCTTGTGGGTGCGTCGCGCAAACGATTCTTGGGCGGAACTGACCCGCAAGCCCGTGAATACTCCACCACCGCGGTCACTACGCTCGCCGCCCTCAATGGCGCATGGGCTGTTCGTGTGCATAACGCCACAGCGGCGGTGGATGCGATTGCCGTGGTGTCCGCTTGGACAAACGCCACAGAAGGGACACGATGAGACCATGACGTTCACAGTCGCTCCCTACACGCGCTCCGGGCTTGAGTTCGATCAGATTGCCGTGCACGGCATCCGCGTGACGGGCCATCACGGTGTTTTGGTCAGCGAGCGGGAGACAGGCCAGATCTTCACTGCGGACGTGGTGGCCCACGTTTCTACCCGGTGGGCGGCTCTTTCGGATGATCTTTCCAAGACGGTGAATTACTCGGATCTTGCGGACCGAGTGGCAGAAGTCTTGGCGGGCGATCCCGCAGAGCTGATCGAGACTGTCGCAGAAAACATCGCCAAAGCGGTACTGAGCTTTGAGGGTGTGGAATGCGCGGATGTGCGCGTGCACAAGCCCCAAGCGCCCCTGCACGTGGAGTTCGCTGACGTCACTGTGACTATTCGCCGTGACTCGCGCACCGCGGATCTCAGCCCTGAGCGGCGCATCGGTTCTTCTGCAGGATTGCCAGACGACCCTCTATCTCCCGATGCGGTCCCCATGATCAGGGACGCCTTTGACGAGCGCCCACTACAACCCGTGCCTGCCCTGCTGGCATTGGGCGGAAATGTGGGAGACGTGGACACCACGTTGCGCAACGCAGTTCATGACTTGGACCGCATCCCTGGCATTGAGGTGCGTTCCACGAGCCCTCTAGTGCGTTCGCGTCCCGCAGGCGGCCCCGACCAACCCGATTACCTCAACGCCGTGATCCGCATTCACACGGCGTTGTCGCCGCGAGAACTGCTCGCAGCCTGCAACGGCATCGAAGTGGTCCACGGCCGTGAGCGCTCTGTGGTCAACGGACCGCGCACCATCGACATTGACATCATCGACTTTGACGGAGCGCAAGGGCAGACCGAGGATCTGGTGCTGCCTCACCCGCGCGCACACGAGAGGGCTTTTGTCTTGGTGCCGTGGGCAGCGATGGAGCCCGGTGCAGAGTTGCCTGGGGTGGGGCGAGTGGCCGATGCCGCTCAAGCATTGCCGGAAGACGTGACATTGGTGGCGCAAGTCTGGCCGGGTGCACCCAAGCCACCAACACCCGCGGGGTAGCCCATGCACCACCTCACGTGGAAGTCCGTGTTACTGACGTTCCTTAGCGCGGGCTTCGTGGCATGGGCCGTAGGGATTGTGGGCTCACGCACGGGAGTAGACCCTGTGAGTGTGCCGTGGACTACCGGTGCAGTGTGTGTGGCGGTGGGAGCGGTGGTGTTGTGGCTCGCATGGGCGGTCCGGCAATTCGTGGCGGGAAAGCGTCCGAATCTTGACCCCCTCAAGGCCGCGCGAACCGTGGTTCTCGCTCAAGCATCGGCTTACACCGGGGCGATCTTGGGTGGTGGGTTTGTGGGCTACGCGATATCCATGGCCGCGTACTGGGATCACGAACCCAGACGGCAAGTGGTGATAGCGGCGGTGGTTGCCGCAGCCGGTGCTCTACTGCTCCTGGGCGCAGGGTGGCTGGCGGAACGCTGGTGCCGTGCGGATCGCGACGACGGCGACGACCCCGCCGCACCCGGTGGCACACTAGCAACATGACGTGGCTCAATCCCGAGGGTGCCCAATGGCAGTACGCCTCGCGCAAGCTCATTCCTGCTCGCATGATCACGTTTGGCGCGACGATGCTGGTGCCGCTCGCTGGCTTTGCGGTGCTGGGCGTGGCCGTGGGTGGGTGGGGGTGGACACCGTTCGCCGTGGTTGCTGCGTTCCTTGTGTGGGGGCTGTGGTTGATCGTCCGTCAAGTCACCGCCCACGCATGGGCCGAACGCGACGACGACTTGCTGGTGAAGCGCGGCCGCTTGTTTAGAGCGATCACCGTGGTGCCCTACGGCCGCATGCAATACGTAGAAGTGAGCGCTGGGCCGTTGGCGCGAGCGTTTGGCATTGCGCGCGTCCAGTTGCACACTGCGTCCCCAGGCACCGATGCACATTTGGCGGGCGTGCCCACAGCTGAAGCAGCGCGGTTGCGCGACCGGCTCGCAAGCCGTGGCGAGGCACGCCTGGCCGGGCTGTGAGCCACCGATGACATTTTCTTCACCTCCACCCGTGAGGGTGTTCTCGGCCCCCCGGGAATGGAGCAGGCTACATCCCGTATCACCGTTCCTCAAGGCAGGCCCAGCGGCGTTGGCCGTGATGGCTTGGTGGTTCTACACCGGGGGTCCCCGCTGGCTGGGTGGCGGAGGAATGATTGACGACGGCGGTGAAGACTTCAGTTTTGGCGTGGGCTGGTCATTCTGGGCCTTTGTGGGGTTGTCTGTGCTGGCCGCGGTGGTAGCCGCCGGAATCTCGTACCTCATGTGGCGGGTCAACGTGTACCGACTCTCTGACGAGGCGATCGAGTTCAACAAGGGCCTGGTGTTCAAGCAACAGCGCCAAGCCCGCCTGGACCGTGTGCAGGCAGTAGACGTGGTCCAGCCGTTGGTGGCGCGAATCTTTGGTTTTGCTTCGCTCAAGATTGAGGTGGCAGGCGGAGAGAACTCAGGAGTCACGCTCTCGTATTTGCGGCTTGGTGATGCCGAGGCTTTGCGCAATGAGGTGCTCGCGCTTGCCGCAGGGCGGCGTTCTGTTCGGGGTGGAGCTACCGCTGGCTACAGCGGCGAAATGGGAGACGACGGCCAGCCTACGGACCACGTTCTTGCCACGTCGCCCGCATTGTCCCCGCGCGACATCAACGTGCTCTCGTCGCAG
Organism: Actinomycetes bacterium; assembly: GCA_023428185.1. Classification (GTDB taxonomy): domain Bacteria; phylum Actinomycetota; class Actinomycetes; order Actinomycetales; family Demequinaceae; genus Demequina. Next base: position 113 of record JAEYYZ010000133.1, on the reverse strand, counting down.
CCGTACGCCACAGCCGTGCCTGCGGCTGCGCAGCGCGAGGTGTACGCGGTGCCTTTGGGCAGGCTCATTCATGCCGTGGTGCGGTCATGGGGCACGGTCGTAGCGATAGCTGC
>JAEYYZ010000130.1 GCA_023428185.1 Actinomycetes bacterium | reverse complement strand
AGCAAGAAGTGCTCAGCCTCTACGCCTCAGGTGAGACGGCCGCGAGCGTGGCCCAACGCACCGGATTGTCGCGTGAGACGGTCGCGGACTACGTCAGTCGCATCCGACGCAAGTACGCCGAGGCTGGAAGGCCCGCGCACTCAAGGATCGACTTGTACAAACGCGCGATTGAAGACGGCATCCTGGACGACTCTTCAGCCACGTGACGCCCACCGAAGCACCACTTGACCGTGTGAGCGGGAACACTGCTCGCGCTCGACTAGAACGCGTCTTCTGGATAGCGATCGGTATAGCGGGGGTGGTCTACGGAATACTGCTCTACCCCGGCACCGCGGGGATTCAAGGGCAGAGCCCGCAACTCATGAGTTGGTTCGCGCTCTTTCTGGTCTTTGTGGCTGTAGTGATGCCAGTTTTGTTGGGAATCTTCACCTGGTTTGTGCCGCGAGAAACGATGCGCGCCATCGCAGGTGGCACTGTCATCGTGTTCCTCGCCAGCATGGCGCTGTTCCCCTACGCAATGCTCGACGAGCACCTCCTAGATCACCAAGTGCCGTGGTTCCAAGGCATTCACGCCTTGCACGCGATGATCGCCGGCGTGGTGTGGCAAAACCGGCTGGTGTGGCTTTACGCGATTGCCCAAGGGCCCATCATCGGCTGGGCACAACTGATGGTGCGCCCAGACTCGGGCCGAGCCAGCCTGTTGGATGCCGTGGGTTCAACCGAGTTCGCCGTGATTCTGCTCGCAGCCACCATTGCGGTGATGAAGGCCGCAGATCGCCAAGACCGAGCGAGTGAGTTGGCACGTGAACAGGCATCACGTGGCGCGGCTACGCGCACGCGAGAACGCGAAGAGACTCGCATCAATGCCATGGTTCACGACGACATCATGTCGGTGTTGCTCACGGCATCCAGAGAGAACCCTCCCGCGACCCTTCCCGACCAGGCGCGAGTGGCATTGGCTTCTATCGCGACGCTCGAGGTCCACGACGCTGCCGCCCGCGAGTACGACGAGGAAGAGTTCCTTGCGGCAGTACAAGAAGTGGTGTACGCCTTGAGCCCCGAAACTGAGGTGGAGCGTGACCAGGTGGCGGCGAGCAACGTGCCCGCCGAGGTGGTGTCCGCCATCACCGACGCCCTTGCCGAGGCCCTGCGCAATAGCATTCGCCACGCGTCAGGCAACGGGGCTTCCGTGCAACGAGCGGTCACCGCCGCGGTGGAGCCGCATGGCGTCACGGTAGCTGTGAGTGACAACGGGCGCGGGTTCAACCCACGCCAAGTGGCATCTCGGAGGTTGGGGATCAGATTGTCGATTGTGGACCGTATGGAACTTGTCGATGGCGGCCGAGCGACTATCCAGTCGCGGCCGGGCGGCGGAACCTCGGTTGTCCTCTCTTGGACGAGGCCGTCATGAGCACTGAAGTGACCCGCGACCGCATCGTCCCCACCGACTCGTCCCGCCTTATTGGGCTCAGTAGCGATGGTGCGCGCAGCATCTTGGTGCTTTTCATCGTGTCGAACTTCTTGTTCACCTACGCCACCATCGACGAAGTCAAGCTGTGGTGGCCGCCAGTCATCGCCGTCATGGTCGTCAATGCAGCCTCCATTCTGTTGGTGCTTGACCACCCGGACCCGTTTCCGCTCAAGTGGGGGCTCGCGGTGGTGGCAGCGGTGGCAATCTCCACGTTGCTCGTGGCGTTCCAGTTGCCCGATGTCGCGCAAGTGGGCAGGGCCAGTTGGCACTTAGGTGCAAACACCTGGTTGCTGTTCTTTCTTGCCTTGCGCCGACGCGCGGGGCTGGCGTGGCTCGCATACGTTCTCATGGCAGCCGGTACCTTTGCGTGGGCATTGACCTCGGGGCGGTCCGCGCTCGCCGCGGTTTACCTACTCGACACCCACGCCGCAATCCTCTTTGTGGCAACCCTCTTTGGGATCTTCTTGCGTCGTTCAGCACGCACCATCAACGACTACGAGGACAAGGCCCTGGATGGCGCCATGGAAACAGCCGCTGCCACAGCGGCCGTGGACATTCGCCGTCAACGCGTACTTGAGTTGCAGGCGAGCGCCGGACCCCTGTTGGAGCGGATCGCCCGCAACGAGCGACTACCAACTCCAGAGGAACGCAAGGAGTATCGCGCGGCAGAAGCTCTACTCCGTGACGGAGTGCGCGGGCGCAGTCTTGCCACTCCAGTCATCGAGGCTGCCGCAACGTCGGCTCGCGACCGAGGCGTAGACGTGACCCTCTTGGATGATCGTGGCGAACCGCTGGCATCGGCCGATGCAATGGCCAAAGTCACGAGCTTTGTAGTGACCACTTTGGACCGCACAGACGGCGGCTCCGTGACGGTGCGCCTGCATCCCAAGGGCCGGGACGTAGCAGTGTCAATTGTGTCCACAAGCCCGGTACATAGCGAACGGCTCGAACTCGACGCCCATGGAACGCCCATCTCCGAGTGACGTCGACGCTGCTTAGACGGTACGGCGCTTGCGTCCCAGTGCTACGAGCCCCATGCCGAGCATGATCAACATGATCGATGAGATAGCGGCGGATTCAGACGCTGCGCCAGTGGCCGGCAACGTGCCCGTGTAGAACACCGTAGGGCTCACAGTGGGGCTGGCATTGGCATTGCCTGCGGCGTCAGTAAACACTCCGGCTGGAATCGAAATGGTCACCGGACCATCGGCGACGGCGCCTGAAACCGACACCGTCCAGGAAGTTCCTGAGCCAGACATGGCGGCCGTGCCTGACGACGGAACTACGTCGCTCACGTCAAAGCCAACGGGCGCCTCAGCAAAAGTGAGTGTGAATGTGATGGGCAACGAACTCGTCGATGCACTCTGGCCACCGGCTCGCGCTATCGCAGGGGAATCAGGGGGAGTCACGTCGTATGTCACCGTCGCGGTTTGCGACGCGAGCGTGGCAAGGCTGTCACCGTTAGTGGCAGCCGCAGCGGGAATATCAACCGTGACAGTGCCCTCGGATGCGACACCCGTGATGGTAACTGTGTACACGGACGCGCTCACTGGAGTGACCGTCGCGCCAGTCGGCCCTGCCGTCCCACCCAGCACTACATCTGCCGCGTCAAAGCCCGTCACGTCCTCGTTGAAATCCACGGTGAAAGTTGGCGTAGTTGAGGTGGTGTAGTCGCCTGAATCAGATTGGACGTCCCCCTGGGCGGGAATAGTCGCGCACGTGCCGACCTCCGAAAACCACACGGTGTCGACAGCGAGGTCCGCCCCTGCGGCTGACCACACTTCAGCAGTAATGGGGTTGGCAACAGGGGCAGTCGTGAACGTGTAAGTGGAGTTTACCGACCCTCCGTTACCTACGGTTCCAGTGGACTGCGACGAAACCAGCAAGTTCCCTTGACCGTCAAAAACCCGCACCACTATGGTCTGCGTGCCGTTCCCGTTGTTGTCCACAGAGTACGTCCCGGTGTCTGCCGTGAGCACCGCGTCCGTGCAGGAGATCGTGAAGTCGGGATTCACGAGTTCGCAGCCAGCGAGACCAATTCCGACCGCCACTACCGCAGTGGCGGCATAAGCAGTTCGACGCGTACGCGACGTGATCATGAGGCTCCCTCGGTTCTGAAGAGAGGGTAGCGGAGTAGGACAACACTGCCAACCGTCTGTCACTGCGCGCCCGGAGGGATTCGAACCCCCAACCTTCTGATCCGTAGTCAGATGCTCTATCCGTTGAGCTACGGGCGCATGGCCGTTTCGGGCCGCGAGCGAGGATACCGTGTCCGGGGCCGCGGAGCACAATCGCACCCCCCGGGGCGCGGGCGATGTGCTGCACGTCACCCCACCCCTTGCCCCCGGCCGGCCGGACCTGGTGAGCTTCGCCCATGGCCCCCGTCGACTCCGCCGTCGAACTCGCGCTCCGCGAGGCGATCATGGCCTGGGTCGCGGAACGGGCCGCGGCCAACGGCGGTTTCCTGCACCGGTCCGAGCTGCTGGGCTTCCGTCACGACGGCGTCGACCTCCCCCTGATCGACTTCTCCCGCGGGATCCGCAACCCGGCGTCGTTCACCTCCACCCTGGCGATCGTCTCCTCGGCATCGGGCCCCTACGACGACGTCGAGTCGGCCGACGGCTTCCTCCACTACGCCTACCGCGACGGGGACCCGGACGCGGGCGACAACCGCAAGCTCCGCAACGCCTGGCGCACGGGGATGCCGCTGATCCTGTTCCGCAAGGAGCAGCCGAACATCTACACCCCGGTGCACCCGGTGTACGTGGTCGACGACCACCCCGCCGAGCGGTACGTCACCGTCGCGTTGGACGAGGCGTTCCGGTACATGGGCGATATCCGTGAGCTCGCCCTGCCGCAGCGCGAGTACGCCCGCCGGCTGGCCAGGCAGCGCCTGCACCAGCCGGCCTTCCGCACCCGGGTGCTGCTCGCCTACCGGACCCGTTGCGCCGTGTGCTCGCTGCGCCACGGTTCCTTGCTCGATGCGGCGCACATCGTCCCGGACACCGAACCCCTCGGCGTCCCGGCCACCCCCAACGGCCTGGCTCTGTGCAAGATCCACCACGCCGCCTACGACCAGAACCTGCTCGGCGTCAGCCCCGACCACCGCGTGGCCGTCAACCGCGAACTGCTCGATGAGGTCGACGGCCCGATGCTCAAGCACGGCCTGCAGGAGATGCACGGGCGAACCCTGGAGCTCCCCGTACGCCCCGCCGACCGCCCCGACCGCGACGCCCTCGCCTGGCGTTGGGAGCGCTTCGCGCGCCAGTCCTGACGCTCACCGCAGGTCGGCGACGGTCTTGTCCTCCCGCCAGCCCCGCCAGCGCGCGTGGCGCAGCCGCCGCTCCCCGGTCCACCCCCCGTGCTCGACCTCTGCGACGTACTTCGCGGTGACCCAGTGGGCGTCCGCCGCCACGTCGCGCGGCACGTCCCCGACCGGCGGGGTGGCCCGCGGGATGCGGCGCAGACGCTCCGCGATCTCGCGGAGCTGCCGGTCCGTGAAGCCCGTCCCCACCCGGCCCGCGTAACGCAACCCGTCGCCGTCGGGCACCGCGACCAGCAGCGACCCGATCGACCTCGACCGCCCGCCCCTCCCCGGCCGCCACCCCACCACCACGACCTCCTCGTGGAGCGCGTGCTTCAACTTGACCCACGCGGACATGCGCCGGCCCGGCCGGTAGGGGGAGTCCGTGCGCTTGGCGACCACGCCCTCCAGCCCCAGCCGCCGGCTGGTCGCGAACGCCTCGTCCACGTCACCGTCGAACACCGGCGGCACGTCGACGAGGTCCCCGCCCGTCACGAGACCCTCGAGCACCTCGCGCCGCGCCGCGTACGGCTCCTCCAGCAGGGACCGCCCGTCCGCCTCGAGCACGTCGAACAGCAGCAGCTTGACCGGCGCCTCCGCCCCGTCGCCGCCCGCGCGCCGCTGCAGGAGCGAGAAGTCCGGCCGCCCGCTCGCGTCCAGCGCGACGATCTCCCCGTCAAGCACCGCGTCCCCGGCGACGGCGTCCGCGAGCGCCGTCAGCTCCGGGAACGTCGCCGTGAGGTCCTTGCCACCCCGGCTCGTCAGGGTGACGGCCCCGCCGCGCGTCGTCGCGATCGCGCGGTAGCCGTCCCACTTCATCTCGATCGCCCACTCGCCGTCGTCGTGCACGACGTCGGCCCGCGTGCCCGCCG
>JAEYYZ010000085.1 GCA_023428185.1 Actinomycetes bacterium | reverse complement strand
CCCTGCGTACCGAGCAATACCACGCCGCCTTGGCGGAGGGGATGCCATAGGTGCGTGAACCAGGAGGAGCGGCCAGACGGTCTGCCACCTCACTTTGCACCATCACCAACACGCGGTTGAGAGACGGGAAACTCTCCAGAAAGTGCAGGATCACCGGGACGGAGACGTTGTACGGCAAGTTCGCCACCAACATGGTGGGCGGTGGGGTGAGCGAGGTGACGGTGAGGGCATCGGCGGGGATGACGTCAAGGCGAGGGGCCTCCTCTGGGGCGCGTGCAGCCACGGTGTCCGCGAGCGCCGCCGCCAACCTCGGATCGATCTCAATGGCTGTGACGTGCGCGCCAGTCTCCAGCAACGCGAGTGTGAGCGAACCCAAACCGGGTCCTACCTCCACCACCGAGTCCCCGGCACCTACACCGGCAATGCGTGCAATTTTGCGGACGATGCCCGGGTCCACCACAAAGTTTTGGCCCCACTTCTTGGTGGGTGAGGTGCCAAGAATGCCCGCGAGGTGGCGCACGTCAGAGGGCCCCAGGAGCCGGGCCATGAACTAGTACCAGTTCTTATTGAGGAAGTGCGACCACGCGCCGCAAGGGGTGCCGTAGCGGCCGCTGACGTAGGACAGGCCCCATCGGATCTGGGTGTCGGGGTTGGTGCGCCAGTCCGCGCCGAAGGTCGCCATTTTGTCCCCCGGGAGCGCCTGGGGGATACCGTACGCGCCTGAACTCTTGTTCTCCGCGGTGTGCCGCCACCCGGACTCACGCGACCACAGGTTGTCGAGGCAGAGCCATTCGTCTCCGGTCCAGCCGTACAAGTCCTGGGCGAGCTGCTGCCCTAGCGCACGGTTTGAGCCTTGTTGCGCGGGAGTGGTCTCAGGAATCACCAGGGTGCCAACAGCGATGATCTCTTGGATGGGCGCTTGAACCACCACCGTGACCCCAGGCTCGCGCTCGGTCTCCGCGCCGTTCACATAAGTGATGGTGTGGTGGACCAGTTGGAGGCCGTTGACACCCGTTTGGACCACTTTCCGAGACCCGACCTTGGCACCAGGGTCGATGGTTTCCACGGACTCGTAGGGCAATGCCTGTTCCGACGGTTCCACCACTACCTCAACCTGCGCTGCGGGCGCGCTCACGGCAGCAACCACTTCCGCAACACCAGGTCCGGCATCTCCAAAGGCATCACGCAAACCAGTGGCGCCTTCCGATGCGAAGGTGCCCGCCGCGAAGCTCACGAGGGCCACAGAAACGGCGACTTGGCGCATGGCGCGGGTACGCGAATCTGCCCGGAGGCGCCGGTCACGGCGGCCACCAGGCTCGGGAGGCAGTACGCGGTAAGTCATTGATTCCGTTCACTTGAGGTGCTAGGCACCACACTTCTTTGTCTCATATCGGCATGGAGATGCGCAAACTCAACGACAACAACGCATAACGGGCCAGGTAAGTGCCACTCACCAAGGCCCGTAAAGATCCTCGCTGGTAGCGGAAACGGCGGTACAGAACGTCTCAAGGTCCACTCCCGCACAGTCAGCCACCACCTTCGCGGTGCGGGCCACTTGGGCCGGGCTATTGGCACCACCCCTGTGTGGGTGCGGGGTGAGGAAGGGGGCATCGGTTTCCACAAGAATCTGACCGAGAGGTATCACGGCCGCCGCCGCGCGCAGCTCGTGGGCGTTTGAGAACGTCACGGTGCCAGCGAAACTGACGAAGTAACCGCGCTCAACACACACCTCAGCCATGGCAGTGTCGCCCGAGAAACAGTGGAACACCGTGCGCTCCGGAGCACCGTCCCGTGCCAGAACGTCCAGCACGTCCTGGTGCGCATCGCGATCATGGATTTGCAGGACTAAACCGAGTTGCTTGGCCAACGAGATGTGGTCGCGGAAGGCCGTGATTTGGTGGTCCCTGCCCTCCGGTCCGGTGCGGAAATAGTCGAGTCCCGTCTCTCCCACTACCCGAATCCGTTCACCTCGGGCGAGCCTTGCAACCTCCGCAAAGGCTGCCTCATACGCACCACGCGCAGCCAGGCGTGCCGCGTCATTGGGATGCACGGCAAGCCCACCGAGCATGCGTGGATACCGGGTGACAGCGTCGGCCGTCCACTGCACAGACTCGGGATCGCATCCAATCTGCACCACACGGTCGACCCCCACGGAGGCGGCCTCGTCCAGCAAATCCTCGATGGAGCGCTCGGGCGTGTCAGCAAGCGGGAAGTCAAGGTGACAATGGTTGTCCACTACAGGGACCGGCAACGGTTCAGGCGTGGGAGCCCAGTCGCCCCGGCTCACAGGTGCCATGGCTTGCTCTACCCCTCGTCGCGCATCCGCTCGAGTTCGCTCTCCACCATGTCGTCGTCAAGTTTCACAAAGATGGGGCTTGGTTCGGGGATGGCCGTGCCGGGCACTATTTCTCGCCGATGCCAGGCTCCCCTGTGAGACGAATAGTCGCCTTCGATGATGGGATAGGTGCGGTCCGGGCGGTCAAGGTCTTCCACCTCTGAGATCCGGGGCATGGGTGCCACCACGCCTGTACCTCCGAGTGCCTCGTGCACCTTTTGGGCACTGTGCGGCAGGAACGGCGAGAGCATGACGTTGGCATCCTGCACCAATTGCGCGGCAACGCCGAGCACTGTGCGCATGCGGTCTGGATCTGTGGTCTTGAGCTTCCACGGGGCTGTCTCTGCGAGGTAGCGGTTCGCGTCGCCCACTACCCGCATGGCTTCACTGATCGCTTGGCGCTGGCGGTGAGTCTCAAGCATGCCGCCCACCTTGTCAAAGCCAGCAGCGGAACTCGCGAGCGCGGCCCTATCCACGGATTCAAGGTCCTCAAGCGCCGGTATTGAGCCCACATTCTTGTGAAGCAACGATGCCGTGCGGTTGACCAAGTTGCCCCAACCGGCCACCAGCTCCTCGTTGGTGCGGCGCTTGAACTCCGCCCAGGTGAAGTCGGCGTCGGATGTCTCCGGGCCAGCTACCGCAATGAAGTAGCGCAAAGCATCGGGCTGGTAGCGGGTCAACATGTCACGCACCAAGATCACGTGACCGCGCGAGGAGGAGAACTTGGAGGACTCCATGGTGAGGTACTCGCTCGAGACCACTTCGGTGGGCAGTTGCAGGTCGCCAAACATGCTGGCGGATCCGCCGCGTGAGCCGTAACCATTGGCGCCCATGAGTTCCGCAGGCCAGATCTGTGAGTGGAACGTGATGTTGTCTTTGCCCATGAAGTAGTAGGACAGCGCCTCGGGGTTGTTCCACCACTTGCGCCACAGGTCAGGCTCACCTTGACGACGCGCCCATTCGATGGATGCGCTCAAGTAACCAATGACCGCGTCAAACCACACGTAGAGGCGCTTGTTGGGGTTGTCTTCCCAACCGAGCAGCGGCACCGGGATACCCCAGTCGATATCCCGAGTCATGGCGCGGGGGCGCATGTCTTTGAGGAGATTGAGCGAGAAGTTCAACACGTTTGGCCGCCACCCATGGCGAGCGCCGAGCCATTCGCTCAAAGCGTCCTCGAACGCGGGGAGGTCGAGGTAGAAGTGCTCGGTCTCCACAAACTTGGGTGTCTCGCCGTTGATGCGGCTACGGGGGTTCTTGAGGTCGGTGGCATCTAGCTGGTTTCCGCAGTTGTCACATTGGTCTCCGCGCGCGCCGTCATAGTCGCAAATGGGACATGTGCCCTCGATGTACCTGTCCGGCAACGTGCGACCGGTAGAAGGCGAGATGGCTCCCCTACCGGTTTGCGCAATCATGTAGCCGTTGGCGTGGACTGCCTTGAAAAGGTCTTGCGCCACGGAGTAATGATTGCCAGTGGTGGTGCGGGTGAACAGGTCGTAACTCAGTCCCAGCGCCGTGAGGTCCTCGACAATGACGCGGTTGTACCTGTCCGCGAGCACTTGAGGTGAGACTCCCTCGCGTTCCGCCTGCACCAAGATGGGCGTCCCGTGTTCGTCGGTGCCGGACACCATAAGTACGTCATGCCCCGCCATGCGCATGTAGCGGCTGAAGACGTCTGAGGGAACGCCGAATCCTGCCACGTGGCCGATGTGTCGGGGGCCGTTCGCGTACGGCCAGGCAACAGCGGAAAGGATGCGGGACATGTCGCCCATCCTAGTGAGAACTGGGACCGGGCTCAGGACTCCAGCCGGGGTTCACTC
>JAEYYZ010000073.1 GCA_023428185.1 Actinomycetes bacterium | reverse complement strand
TGGGGTGAGGCCGGCGCTCTGCTGGATTGGTTGGACGTGGCGCCTGAACGCAGGTTGGCCATGGCGGGCCAGCCCGGCAATCACGGAGACATGGAAGGCGTGGTGCTCTTGGACTTGCCTGACCATGACTCGGTCAACGAGCACAACCGGGCCGTGGTCGATCGCGTGGTTCCGCTTGCCGACCTCTTGGTGTGGGTGGTGGACCCGCAAAAGTATGCCGACCACGCCTTGCACGCCGCGTACTTGACCGTGGCATCGGACCATGGCCAGCCCTCTCTGGTGGTGCTGAACCACGTGGACAGGTTGGCGGACGCCGATGCCGATGCTGTGGCGCAGGATTTGGCGCGCTTGGTCCAGTCGCAGGGGATTGAGGATGTCCCGGTGCGGCTTGCGAGCGCGCGCACGGGGCGGGGGATTGACGGCTTGCGCGCTGAACTAGCTGAGGCGGCGGCGAGCAGGTCCGTGGCTGCTGAAGCGGTACGCGCGGACCTCGTGGCCGCTGGCCGCATGTTGGAGAAGGCTCTAGAGCGCGAGTCTGACCCGGTGCTGCCCAGTGCGGACGGGTTGATTGCGGCGTTGGGTAGGGCTGCTGGCATTGAGGCAAGGGCCGATGCCGCAGCGGCCGTGGCATCGGGCCAAGCCAAAGTATTGCCCGAGTCATTGGGCGCTCCGGTCGCAGCGGTGGAGCAGATCCGTGCGGAATGGGTAGACGCCGCAAGCGCCGGGCTACCCGTGGCATGGCGCCGCGTGATCAACGAGGCCGTGATGGCAGGTCCCGCGCTCGCCGAAGAACTAGACGCAACGCTCAAAGCCATGGAATGGCCGCCAGTGGTGCCGGTGACGGGGTTTATGGGACGCTTGCGCCGCGCCAAGGCGGCGGCCACGGCATCCCGTTTGACGCTGGTGTTGGGGCGGGACGCCGTGCGACGCGTGGTGACTCCGTCCGTAGTGGAGCCCACTGTGATGATCCACCAGGCGTACCGGGCTCTCGATGAGCTCACTGAGTTGGACTGAGTGCGGTAGTTAGCTGACGGCGTTGAACTACGCAGCGCCCCGCCTCTCGCTCGTCGTGCCCAGGCGCGCCGCGCGTGGGGGTCTCCCCAGCATCGGCCGGTAAGGGATCGACCACCGCGCGTCCCACAGGATTCTGGCCGGGAGCCGCACAGTGCGGCCGCAAGGAGAATCCAATGAATGACCTCACCATTACCGTGACGGGCTGGGTGGCCACCGAGCCCAAATTGCACGCTGCCCCGTCGGGATCTCGCATGACCACGTTCCGGCTGGCTACCACGTCGCGCTACTTTGACCGCGACAAAAACGAGTGGACGGACGGGCGCACCGAATGGTTCAGCGTGCGGGTGTTCCGCGCGGCAGCCGTCACGGTGTACGAATCCATTGCCAAAGGCCAGCCGGTGACGGTGCACGGCCGCTTCCGCACCAACGAGTGGGAATCGGAGTCCGGCCCGCGCATGGATCTGTTGATCGACGCTCAGAGCGTGGGGCACGATCTCACGCGTGGCGTGGCCTCGTTCTCGCGCGCTACCGGCACCACTGAGTTGCCGGCCGAGGCAAAGCCCTACAGCGCCGATGCTCCGGCTGCCGAGGACGGCGAGGCACCGCCCGAAGACATTGACGAGGGCGTCGAGTCCTTGCTCACTGAGGAGGAGGAACTGGTCCCCACTCCCTAGTGACGCTGGGTTGTCGACACACCAGCACAGGGCCGCGACCGCGTAGGCTTGACCGTGGTTCTCGCGGCCCTGTGCCGCGTCGCAAACAATCACGGAGTTGCAGTGGCTGAGTTCATTTACACCATGTACAAGGCGCGCAAGGCGCACGGCGACAAGGTCATCCTCGATGACGTCACCATGTCCTTTTACCCGGGCGCCAAGATCGGCGTAGTGGGCCCTAACGGTGCTGGTAAGTCCACCATCCTCAAGATCATGGCCGGCCTGGAGGAGCCCTCCAACGGTGAGGCGCGCCTCTCGCCGGGATACTCAGTGGGAATCCTGCTACAGGAGCCGCCGCTCAATGAGGACAAAGACGTCATTGGCAACATCCGTGAAGGTGTGGCCGAGGTGTACGGCAAGCTCGAGCGCTTCAACCAGATCTCTGAGGAGATGGCCAACCCTGACGCGGACTACGACAAGTTGCTCGCAGAGATGGGCACTCTTCAAGAAGAGCTAGATCACGCCGACGCTTGGGATCTCGACAGCCAGCTGGATCAGGCCATGGATGCGCTCCGTTGCCCGCCGCCGGATGCAGACGTCAAGGTGCTCTCCGGTGGTGAGCGCCGCCGCGTGGCGCTTTGCAAGTTGCTGTTGGAGAAGCCCGACTTGCTGTTGCTTGATGAGCCCACCAACCACCTGGACGCCGAGTCCGTGCTGTGGCTGGAGCAACACCTCGCCAAGTACCCCGGCGCAGTGCTTGCCGTCACCCACGACCGCTACTTCCTGGACCACGTGGCCCAGTGGATCTGTGAAGTGGACCGCGGCCGCTTGTACCCGTACGAGGGCAACTACTCGACCTACTTGGAGACCAAGGCCGCCCGTCTTGAGGTTCAAGGCAAGAAGGACCAGAAGCTCCAAAAGCGCCTCAAGGAGGAGCTGGAGTGGGTGCGCCAGAACCCCAAGGGCCGCCAAGCCAAGTCCAAGTCCCGCTTGAGCCGGTATGAGGAAATGGCGGCAGAGGCGGAGAAGACCCGCAAGTTGGACTTTGAAGAGATCCAGATTCCGCCGGGCCCGCGTTTGGGTTCCGTGGTGATCGAGGCTAAGGACATCAAGAAGGGCTTTGGTGACCGTGTACTGATCGACGGGCTCTCGTTCTCGCTGCCCCGCAACGGCATCGTCGGTGTGATTGGTGCCAACGGTGTGGGCAAGACCACGCTGTTCAAGACCATCGTGGGGCTCGAGCCGCTAGACGGTGGCGACCTCAAGATTGGTGAGACCGTCAAGCTCAGCTATGTGGACCAATCCCGTGGCGGCATCGACCCCAAGAAGTCGCTGTGGGAAGTTGT
>JAEYYZ010000220.1 GCA_023428185.1 Actinomycetes bacterium | reverse complement strand
TTGTACATCGCCCGTGACCACTTACTGGCGGTGGCGCAACACTTGCGCGACGACCAAGACTTGCGATTCGAAATGTGCCTGGGCGTGAACGGCGTGCACTACCCCGCCGATGCCGGTAGAGAGTTGCACGCCGTGTACCCGATGCAGTCCATCACGCACAACCGGCGCATCCGCGTGGAAGTGGCGGTGAGTGAGGCTGACCCACACATTCCGTCTCTCACCGGGATTTACCCCATGAACAACTGGCACGAGCGTGAGACGTGGGACTTCTTTGGCATCATCTTTGACGGCCACCCGTCGCTGGCTCGCATCGCGATGCCGGATGACTGGGTGGGTCACCCGCAACGCAAGGACTACCCGCTTGGCGGCATCCCCGTGGAGTACAAGGGTGCAGAGATTCCCAGCCCTGACCAGCGCAGGCAGTACAGGTAGGCCGGCATGACTTCTGAATCCACCTTCAAGGCCACGGGCTCGCTCGGTGACGACGCCGGCATCCCCGAGTTCACTGCGTACGGCGGCGACTGGAGCGAACTCGCTGAAGAAGCCGAGCGTTTGGGCGAGCAGCGCATCGTCTTCAACATGGGTCCTCAGCACCCCTCTACGCACGGCGTGCTGCGCGTCATGCTGGAAGTGGACGCAGAGACCGTGACGGAGGCCCGCGCCGGTGTGGGCTACCTGCACACGGGTATTGAGAAGAACATGGAGTACCGCACCTGGACTCAGGGCGTGACCTTCTGTACGCGCATGGATTACGTGGCCTCCATGTTTAACGAGGCTGTGTACTGCCTGGGCGTAGAAAAGCTCTTGGGCATCACGGACGACATCCCTGAGCGCGCAAGCATTCTGCGCGTGCTCATGATGGAGCTCACGCGCATTGGTTCGCACCTTGTGGCCATTGGCACGGGTGGCAATGAGATGGGCGCCACCACGGTAATGACCACCGGCTTTGTGGCGCGTGAAGACACCTTCCGGGTCATTGAGCACATCACCGGCCTGCGCACCAATAACGCGTACATTCGCCCGGGCGGTGTGGCCGTAGATGCCCCCGCTGATGCGGTAGAGCACATCCGCGCCATGATCCCCAAAGTCAAGGCTCGCCTGGATGAGTTGGCTTTGCTCCAACTCAAGAACCCCATCTTCATTGGTCGCCTCAAAGGCGTAGCCAACTTGAACCTTGCCGCCGCCATGTCGCTTGGCGTCACCGGCCCTATCTTGCGCTCAGCCGGCATGCCGTATGACTTGCGCAAGACCGAGCCGTATTGCGGCTACGAGACGTACGACTTTCAAGTGCCGACGTCCACGGACGCCGACGCCTATTCGCGCGTGGTGCTCCGCCTGGAGGAGTGCTACGAATCGCTCAAGATCATCGCCCAGTGTGCGGACCGCCTGGAGGCCACCGAGGGCCAGCCGGTGATGGTCGCAGACCGCAAGATCGCGTGGCCCGCACAGCTCGCACTGGGCCCCGACGGTCAAGGCAACTCGTTTGAGCACATTCGTCAGATCATGGGCACCTCCATGGAGGCGCTCATTCACCACTTCAAACTGGTGACAGAGGGCTTCCCCGTCCCGGCCGGCCAAGCGTACGCCGCGGTGGAGAACCCCAAGGGCTTGCTGGGTTGCCACGTGGTGAGCGACGGGGGCACCAAGCCGTGGCGTGCCCACTTCCGTGACCCTGGATTCAACAACTTGCAAGCGTTGTCGATGCTGTGTGAAGGCGGTCAAATCGCCGACGTCGTGGTCGCCATCGCCACTATCGACATGGTTTTGGGAGGCGTCGACAGATGACGTACGACGAGTCCACACTGGCGAGCCTCGCCGCCGACAGCGCACAGATCATGGCGCGTTACCCGGTGCCGCGTTCCGGCTTGTTGCCTATGTTGCACTTGGTGCAGTCGCATGACGGTTTTGTCTCTCCTGACGGCATCCAGTTCTGCGCGGACCAATTGGGTATGACTACCGCTGAGGTGAGCGCGGTGGCGACGTTCTACACGCAATACAAGCGTCGCCCCAACGGCGAGTACCAAGTGGGTGTGTGCACCAACACCTTGTGCGCCATCATGGGCGGCGACGAGATTTGGCGACAGTTGCGCGAACACACAGGCGTGGGGCACGACGAAACGACTCCAGACGGCAAGGTCACCCTTGAGCGCATCGAATGCAACGCTGCCTGCGACTACGCCCCTGTGGTGATGGTCAACTGGGAGTTCTTTGACAACATGACCCCGGAGACCGCACTGCAACTGGTGGATGACATCCTCGCTGGAAAGGACATCGTCCCCACGCGTGGAGCGGACAAGGTAGTGACGTTCAAGGAGATGTCGCGAGTGCTCGCTGGCTTCCCCGACGGCCGTGCCGATCAAGACCAAGGTGCTGGCGACGCCACCCTTGCGGGCGTTGAGGCGGCTAAGAAGCAAGGCTGGAAAGGACCCAAGTCGTGACGCAGCTGACGCCGGTGCTCTCCGCCACGTGGGGCCTCGAGAACTCGTGGAACTTTGACACATACGCCAAGAACGGTGGCTATGCGGGTGCCAAGAAGGCGCTCAAAGGCGCACCCGCTGACTTGGTGCAAGCGATCAAGGATTCGGGCTTGCGCGGCCGTGGCGGCGCCGGCTTCCCCACCGGAATGAAGTGGGGCTTCTTGCCCGCTCCTGACGGTGGACCTCGCTACTTGGTGGTCAATGCCGACGAATCCGAGCCGGGAACGTGCAAAGACATCCCCACCATGCTCAACGCACCGCACACGCTCATTGAAGGCATGATCATCACCGCCTTTGCCATTGGGTGCAACCACGCCTTCATCTACGTGCGCGGCGAGGTATTGCACGTATACCGACGTTTGCTTAAGGCAGTGGCCGAGGCGCGTGACAACGGCTGGTTGGGCACCGACATCCAGGGCTCCGGCTTTGACCTCGAGATCACGGTTCACGCCGGTGCGGGTGCCTACATTTGCGGCGAAGAGACTGCGTTGCTCGACTCCCTTGAGGGACGACGTGGGCAGCCGCGTCTCAAGCCACCTTTCCCTGCCGTGGCAGGTTTGTATGCGCGTCCCACCGTGGTCAACAACGTGGAATCCATCGCGTCGGTACCGGCGATTGTCTCCAACGGCGTGGAGTGGTTCACCGGAATGGGTACCGACAAGTCCAAGGGAATGGGCTTCTTCTCCCTTTCCGGTCACGTAGAGCGACCGGGGCAATACGAGGCACCGTTGGGCATCACGTTGCGTGAACTTCTTGAGCTCGCAGGAGGCGTTCGCGGCGGTAAGAAACTCAAGTTCTGGACCCCCGGTGGCTCCTCCACTCCGCTGTTCACCGATGCCCACTTGGACATCCCGCTCGACTACGAAAGCGTGGGCGCCGAAGGCTCCATGCTCGGCACCCGCGCACTGCAAATCTTTGATGAGACCACGTGCGTAGTGCGCGCGGTAGCACGCTGGACCGAGTTCTACCGGCATGAGTCCTGTGGCAAGTGCACCCCCTGTCGAGAAGGCACGTTCTGGCTCACCCAGATCATGAACCGCCTCGAAGCGGGGCTTGGCACCGAGGCAGACATCCAGCAGTTGCTGGACACGTGCGACTCCATCTTGGGCCGGGCGTTCTGTGCCCTTGGAGACGGTGCCACCTCACCCGTGGTGAGTTCGGTCAAGCTGTTCCGCGAGGAGTACGAGCGCCACGTACACGAGGGTGCCTGCCCCTTCCCGCGTAGCGCCTCCGCGCTATTCGCCCACGAAGACGTCGACTCCTACCCCGTGGAGGTGCACGCATGACCGCCACCGCGGACAAGGCCGCTGCCGTGACTAGCGACCTCGTCAACGTCACCATCGATGGACTCAACGTCTCGGTGCCCAAGGGCACGCTCATCATCCGTGCCGCCGAGCAAGTGGGAATCGACATCCCACGCTTCTGCGACCACCCCGCGCTTGCCCCCGCTGGTGCCTGCCGCCAATGCCTCGTCGACGTTGCCTCGCCAGGCCCCGACGGCAACTTGCGCGCTTTCCCCAAGCCCCAGGCATCGTGCACCATGACGGTCACCGAGGGCATGGTGGTGAACACGCAGCACACCTCTGAAGAGGCGGAGCGGGCGCAAAAGGGAGTGATGGAGCTGTTGCTCATTAATCACCCCCTGGATTGCCCCGTGTGCGACAAGGGCGGCGAATGCCCCCTCCAGAACCAGGCCATGAGCCACGGCCGCGAGCACTCCCGTTTTGTGGACGTCAAGCGCACGTTTGAGAAGCCGCTCGCCTTGAGCAGCGAGATTCTGCTGGACCGCGAGCGCTGCATTTTGTGCCAGCGTTGCACGCGATTCTCCAAGGAGATTGCGGGCGACGCGTTCATTGACTTGCAGAACCGCGGCACCATCCAGCAGATCGGCACCTTTGACGAGGACGTCCTCAACTTTGACGGCTACGGCCCCGTGGGGCTCGCGGCAGAAGACGAGTCAGGGCGAGCGTTCTCCTCATACTTCTCCGGTAACACCGTTCAGATCTGCCCAGTGGGCGCCCTGACTTCTGCGGCGTACAGGTTCCGTTCGCGGCCCTTTGACTTGGTGTCCAGCCCCGGCATCTCTGAGCACGACAGCTCCGGCTCCGCCATTCGTACCGATCACCGTCGCGGCAAGATCATGCGCCGTCTCGCTGACCTCGACCCGGTGGTCAACGAGGACTGGATCTCGGACAAGGACCGCTTTGCTTTCGCATGGCAAAACCAGCCCGATCGCTTGACGCGCCCCTTGGTGCGCAAAGACGGCGTGCTCGTGGAGACTTCCTGGCCCGATGCTTTGGCCGCAGCGGCGGCAGGGCTTAAGGCTGCCGCTGGCCGCACCGGCACCCCCGCAGACAAGAAGGCAAAGGGCGTAGGAGTGCTCCCCGGCGGACGCATCACCATGGAAGACGCCTACGCGTACCAGAAGTTCGCGCGCGCCGTCTTGGGCACCAACGATGTCGATGCACGCCACCGCCACGGTTCTGAAGAAGAACTCGCGTTCCTTGGTTCGAGCGTTGCTGGCACTGGCATCGGCGTGACCTTTGCTGACCTTGAAAAGGCCCCCGCGGTGCTGATGGTGGGTTTTGAGCCTGAAGATGAAGGCGGCGTGGTCTTCCTTCGCCTCCACAAGTCGCTTGGCCGTCAGCACGTGTTCTCCGTGGCTCCTTTTGCCTCGCGCGGCCTCGACAAACTGGGCGGCACGCTCATTGCTACCGCGCCCGGTGACGAAGCCAAGGCGCTGAACTCACTCAAGGGTTCGCAGGCGGCATTCACCGCATTGAAGGCTCAAGGCGCCGTGATCGTGGTGGGTGAACGTCTAGCGGCAGCCAAGGGTGGCTTCACGGCTGCTCTGGATCTCGCCACGCGTACGGGTGCGCGCCTCGCGTGGATTCCGCGCCGTGCAGGTGAGCGCGGTGCGGTCGAGGCCGGCGCTCTTCCCACGTTGCTCCCGGGTGGACGCTCTGTCGCTCACACGGCTTCGCGCAACGCGGTGGGCAAGGCGTGGGGCGTTCAAGAGATGCCCCGAGCCAAGGGCAGGGACACGGCAGGCATTATTGCTGCTGCCGCCGCCAAGGAACTCGACGGCTTGGTTCTCGGAGGCGTTGAAGCCTCGGACGTCACTGCAGATCTTCGCCGCGCGCTCAAGTCAGCCAAGTTTGTGGTGAGCCTTGAAGTGCGGCTCAGCGAAGTGGCGTCGGAAGCGGATGTGGTGCTCCCGGTAGCGCCGCCCTCCGAGAAGTCAGGCACGTTCGTGAACTGGGAAGGTCGCTTGCGCGGCTTTGCCACCGCCATCCACACCGATGCGATGGCTGACCACAGGGTGCTTGACCTGCTCGCGCGAGAGATGGGTACGGACTTGGGCACGGCCACGGTGGACGCGGTGAACCGCGAACTTGCCGGGTTCGAGCCAATCAGCACGGAGGCTCGCCCAGCTGCCCCCTCGGTAGCGGCCGGTTCTCCTGCCAAGGTCGATGCGGGTCACGCCACCTTGGCTACATGGCACCTGCTGGTTGACGAGGGTGCGCTTCAAGACGGTGAACCCCACTTGGCTGGCACTGGACGCGTGGCCGTGGCCAGGATGTCCGCTGCAACGGCCAAGAAGTTGGGTATCACTCAAGGCATGGTTTCCCTCACTGGTGCGCGCCGCGGCTCCATTGACCTGCCGCTGGCTATCACCGAGGGCATGGTGGACGGCGTGGTGTGGGTCCCCAGCAAGTCCCCCAACTCTTGGGTTGCGGAAGAGTTGGGCTTGCACGCCGGTGACGCCGTCACGGTGAAGGGAGGCGTCCGATGATTGACCTCACTCCCGCTCAAGAAGCGTGCCGGGTGCGTGACACCGAGGCCATCACCGAGGTTCAAGCCACCTGCATCAGGGAGTTTGAGAACTCGCTCGCTGGCGACCCGTTGTGGTTGGTGATCGTCAAGGCTGTACTCATCGTGGTGTTCCTGTTGACATCTGTGTTGTTCGCGGTGTGGTTTGAGCGGCGTGTCATTGCGCGCCTGCAGGAGCGGCCCGGCCCCAACACGGTAGGCAAGTTTGGTTTGCTTCAGTCCATTGCCGACGCTATGAAGTTGATGTTCAAAGAAGACATCACGGTGCGGGCGTCGGAGAAACTGCTGTACATCGCGGCACCCATGATTTCCGTGATGTGCGCCTTGCTCATCTTTGCTGTGATCCCCTTTGGACCCGCCACTGAGATTCCATTCACGGACATCGTGACGCCCCTGCAGCTCACGGACTTCCCCGTGGCCGTGCTGTACGTGCTTGCGTGTGCGGCTCTTGGTGTGTACGGCATCGTCCTCGGTGGTTGGGCATCGGGCTCCACGTACCCCCTCATGGGCGCTGTTCGTTCCACCGCTCAGGTGATCTCCTACGAACTCGCCATGGGCCTTTCGCTCGTCACGGTGTTCATGTTGAGCGGCTCCATGTCCATGGCGGAGATCGTTGATTCACAGACCAACGTGTGGTGGGCGTTGCCACTGCTGCCGGCGTTCGTGCTTTACATCATCTCCATGGTGGGCGAAACCAACCGTTTGCCATTTGACCTTCCCGAGGCCGAGGGTGAACTTGTCGCGGGCTTCATGACGGAGTACTCGTCCATGAAGTTCGCGTGGTTCTTCCTGGCTGAATACATGAACATGATCAACGTCTCCGCCGTGGCTGCCACGCTCTTCTTGGGTGGATGGCGCCCGCTGTGGCACCCCGACTGGCCGGGTTACGAGACCCTCGCTTCTGGGCCCTTCCCGCCCATCTGGCTCATCGTCAAGATTTGGCTGCTGATGTTCTTGTTTGTGTGGATTCGTGGCTCGTTGCTGCGCTTCCGCTACGACCAGTTCATGAAGTTTGGGTGGAAGGTGCTTATCCCCGTTGGCCTCGCCTGGGTGGCGTTCTACGGCATCGGCACCGTGTTGCTCGACCACTACAACCGAAACGTGACTCTGTTCTTCTGGGCCGCGCCCGTGGTGTTCATCTTGCTCGGCTGGGCGGTGCTCACTTTTGTTCAAGAGAGCCGAGACAAAGCCGAGCCTGAGGCTGCTCAAGAGCAACAGAAGGTGTACCGCAACGCGGACGGCAAGCTGGTGCGCCGAGTGCTGAAGTCCCGCCCCGAGGAGCAGGGCTTCGATGCCTTTGCCCACGGGTACCCGGTGCCGCCGATGCCGGGGCAGCAACTGCCGCCTTCGCCGCGCAAGGGTCGCACGGTGGAAGCGGTGAAGCTTCCGGTTGAAACTGACGACGACCAATCCCACACCAAGGAGGGCAGCGATGGCTGACGACACCACTGGAGTGTGGACCACCCCTGCCGCCGCACCGGAGCCTGCGAAGTTTGTCTCCAACTTGCCCTCGCCAGGGGGAATAGCGGGAGCCCTGCTGCCCGTAGCCGGCTTTGGCGTGACGCTGCGCAACTTCTTTAGGCCCACCGTCACGGAGCAGTACCCGCGCGTCAAGACTCCTCCCATGCCTCGTTACCACGGCCGCCACCAGCTCAACCGGTACCCGGACGGACTGGAAAAGTGCATTGGCTGCGAGTTGTGTGCGTGGGCGTGCCCTGCGGACGCCATCTATGTGGAGGCCGATTCCAATACGCCCGATGCCCAGTTCAGCCCCGGCGAACGCTACGGTCGGGTGTACCAAATCAATTACTTGAGGTGCATCTTCTGCGGCCTGTGCATCGAGGCCTGCCCCACTCGCGCCCTCACCATGACCAATGTGTACGAACTTGCGGGCCCCACGCGTGAGGGCCTCATCTTTGAGAAGCAAGACCTTCTGGCGCCCATGGAAGAGGCAATGCTCGCCGCCCCGCACCCCATGGTGCCTGGCACCACCGACGGTGACTACTACCGCGGAGAGGTGACAGGACCGGTCCTGGAGCAAGAATTGTGGGTTCGCGCACACAGGCCCGACGACGAGACATTGCCAGAGAACCGGGGTGCAGTGGCAGTGGGAGACAAGCCAGTGGGGGACAACCAGTCATGATCTCGCCAGTGTTGTTCTGGATCATTGCCGCCATCACGGTGATCCCAGCTTTGGCTCTGCTCTTTGCGCGCAAGCCTGTGCACATCGCCATGGCGATTGTGCTGGTGATGGTGGGTCTCGCGGTGGCATACGTGTCTCTGGATGCGCCGTTCCTGGGTGTGGTTCAAGTAGTGGTGTACACGGGCGCAGTCATGATGATGTTCCTGTTTGTGCTCATGCTTGTGGGAGTGGACCAGCGTGAAACGCTCAAAGACTCCATCAAGGGCCAGCGTTGGGTGGGCCTGTTCTTGGCTACAGGCATCGCCTTGTTGCTCCTCGCCGTGGCTACTCGCACCACCATCAACTTCCAGGACAAGGACGTTGCTGCAGATCCGGCGGCTATCGCTGTGTCCTTGTTCTCCAAGTACGTGATCGTGATGGAGACTCTGGCGTTTGTGCTCATCACCGCTGCGGTGGGTGCCATAGTGCTCACCTTTGTGCCGCGCCTCAAAGAGCGAGTGACACAGAAGGAACTCCACGCGGCGCGCATCGCTGCGGGAGCGGACCCCGTCAACAAGCCCATGCCGGGTGTGTTCGCACGCCACAACGCGCTCGACGTTCCCGCGCTGGACCCCGAGGGCAACCCCATCGAGGATTCGGTCTCTCGTGTGCTTGAGGCCCGGCACCAAACGGGTGACGGCCAGCACTACCCCGCGCAAGTGGAGCGGACCAGGCGGGAGTTGCGTGCAGACTCACATCCCCAGCGGGATGGCAAGCCAGAGGAGGCCGACCAGTGAGCCCCATGGCCTTTGTCTACCTGGCGATCGTGCTGTTCGCCATTGGTGCTGCCACCGTGCTGCTACGCCGCAACGCGATCATCGCCTTCATGGGTGTGGAGCTCATGCTCAACGCCACCAACCTTGCCCTTGTGGCCTTTGCACGTCTCCATGGACAGATCGAGGGCCAGATCATGGCGTTTTTTGTCATGGTGGTGGCCGCGGCCGAAGTGGTGGTGGGCTTGGCAATCATCATTGCGCTGTTCCGTGCGCGCCAAACCATTTCTCTTGACGCTCCCTCAGAGATGAAGGGCTAGCCGATGCTGACACTCTCCTGGCTGCTGATCGCACTGCCGCTGGCTAGCGCGTTTGCCCTCATTCTGTTGGGCCGACGTGCCGATGCCTGGGGCCACTGGGTAGGCGTGGGGGCATCGTCCGCTGCCTTAGTGGTTGGCGTGGGAGCCTTCTTCCAGATGCTGGGCCGTGATGCCGCCCAGCGCGCGGAGTCGATTCATCTGTACAGCTTCATTCCCGGTGGAGAGCTCACCGTGGATGCCGGCTTGTTGGTGGATCCGTTGTCCTTGACCTTTGTGCTGCTCATCACCTTTGTGGGCACGCTCATTCACATCTACTCCGTGGCGTACATGGAGCATGATCCTCGCCGCCGCATCTTCTTTGCGTACCTCAACCTGTTCATCGCGGCCATGTTGCTGCTGGTGCTGGCGGACAGTTACTTGCTGTTGTTCATCGGTTGGGAAGGCGTGGGTCTGGCCTCGTACCTGCTCATCGGGTTCTGGAACCACAAGTCGGAATACGCGAGCGCGGCAAACAAGGCGTTCATCGTCAACCGTGTGGGCGACATGGGACTCATCATTGCGATGGGCTTGATGTTTGCGCACTTTGGCACCTTGGGCTTTGAGGGTGTTAACGCGGCTGCCGCGTCTACCTCGCCTGCGGTACTCACGGCCATCGGCCTGATGCTCTTGCTCGCCGCCACCGGCAAGTCCGCCCAGTTCCCGCTGCAGTCGTGGCTGGGTGACGCGATGGCTGGTCCCACGCCTGTCTCCGCGCTGATCCACGCGGCCACCATGGTGACCGCTGGCGTCTACCTGATTGTCCGTTCCGCGGCCATCTTTGACGGAGCACCCGATGCCAGGTTGGTCGTGGCCATTGTGGGTGCCGTGACGTTGTTGCTGGGTGCCATCATCGGTACAGCTAAGGACGACATCAAGAAGGCGCTCGCGGCGTCCACGATGTCGCAGATCGGTTACATGATGCTCGCCGCCGGCTTGGGTCCGGTGGGGTACGCGTTCGCGATCTTCCACTTGGTGACACACGGCTTCTTCAAGGCAGGAATGTTCCTCGGTGCCGGTTCCGTGATGCACGGCATGAAGGATCAAGTGAACATGCGCCGGTTTGGTGCGCTGCGCACCGCGATGGTTGTCACCTGGGTGACTTTTGGGCTGGGATGGCTCGCGATTCTTGGCGTTCCACCCTTCTCAGGCTTCTGGTCCAAAGACAAGATCATCGAATCCGCGTTCGTGGGCGAGGGGTGGCAGCCGTGGATCCTGGGTGGAGCCGCGCTCTTGGGTGCGGGAATCACCGCTTTCTACATGTCGCGTCTGTTCTTCATGACCTTCCATGGGCGTGCTCGGTGGACCGATGATCAACACCCTCACGAGAGCCCGTGGCTCATGACGGTCCCCATGATCATCCTCGCCGTGGGTTCTGCGTTCTTGGGACTGTTCTTGGCTGTGGGCAACCGTTTCACCCACTGGCTCGAGCCTGTCACTGGCCACGTCGAGCACCACGACCCGGTGCTGTCGGTACCGGTGATCATGACCGCCACGTTGGTTCTTGTCGCGTTGGGCGGTCTGCTGGCCTGGTGGATGTATGTGCGCCACGATGTCTCGGTTGACGATTCCTCCCCGTCGCTTGCCGTGCTAACGGCGCGCAACGACTTCTTCCAAGACTCGGTGAACCGCGCGGTCTTTGAGCACCCTGGCAAGCACTTGACCCGCACGTTGGTCTACGCCGACGCCACCATTGTTGACGGCGCCATCAACAAGCAGGCCGCCGGGTTTGCCAAGTTGGGGGAGGTGACGCGCCAAGCCGAAACCGGAAACGTGCGCACCTACGCATTGCTCATGTTGCTTGGCCTCGTTGTCGTTTCCGTCTTCGCAGTGTTGGGGGTCTAGGTGAACTTTCCACTCTTGACCGTCTTGGTCGCAGTGCCCGCCGTGGGTGGCACTTTGCTGTTGACAGTGCCCGCTTTGCGCGCTCGTGCTCGCGAGTTCGCTCTGGGTGTGGCACTGCTTGAGCTCGGGGGCGTCATTGCACTCCTCGCGGGCTTTGACCGTGCCACTGCAGGGCAAATCCAGTTCGCCGAAACCTATGCCTGGATCCCGCAGATCGGAACCAGCTGGGCGCTGGGTGTCAATGGCATCGGCTTGTCAATGATTGTGCTGGCCGCAATCCTCACCCCACTGGTTTTGCTGTCAGGCTGGAAGACGCCCGATGCCCCCCACAAGGCTGCTCAGTACGTGGGGTTGATCCTCATTGCGCAGGCATTCATGATCGGCATCTTTGCGGCGCGGGACGTGTTGCTGTTCTACGTACTGTTTGAGGCAATGCTCATCCCGCTGTACTTCCTCATTGGTGCCTTTGGTGGTGAGCAGCGCCGGTACGCCGCCGTGAAATTCCTCATCTACTCGCTCGCCGGTGGCCTCATCATGTTGGTTGCCGTGGTGGCGCTGTACTTTGTGGGCCCAGGGGGTGAGCAGGCATACCTCATCGACAACCTGCAGGGATTGGGGTTGGACCCCACGGCTGAGAAGCTGATGTTCCTGGCGTTCTTCTTGGCGTTTGCCATCAAGGCACCCATGGTTCCTGTACACACGTGGTTGCCCACGGTGGCGGAGAACGCCCGTGCTGGCACCACCGCACTGCTGGTGGCGGTTCTGGACAAGGTGGGCACGTTCGGCATGCTCACCTTGTGCTTGGTGCTCTTTCCCAACGCGGCAAAGTGGGCGGCACCGGTGATCATCGGGTTCGCCGTGCTCTCTGTGTTGTACGGCGCGCTCGTCGCGATTGGCCAAACAGACATGCTGCGCCTGGTGGCGTTCACGTCGGTGAGCCACTTTGGTGTGATGGTGCTCGGTATCTTCGCGTTCCAGCAGACGTCCATCGAAGGTGCCGCGCTCTACATGTTCAACCACGGACTGTCCACGGGAGCGTTGTTCTTGGTGGTGGGCTTCCTCGCGGAACGTCACGGCACTGTGTCTGTGACCGGCTTTGGTGGGCTGCAGAAGGTGGCACCGGTTCTTGCGGGAACCTTCTTGGTGGTAGGCCTGAGCGCATTGTCTTTGCCCGGCTTGGCACCGTTCGTTTCCGAGATCATGGTGCTCGTGGGAGCCTTCCCGGTGGCGCCGGTGGCAGTCATCATTTCCACGCTGGGAGTGGTGCTCGCCGCGTTGTACATCTTGCTGACATACCAAAAGGTGTTCACCGGACCCACGCCTAGCGCGATGGAGGGCACGGCGGAACTCACGGTACGTGAGCGAGTGGTGACGTGGCCGCTTGTGGGCCTGATGCTGGTGCTCGGAATCGTGCCAGGGCTTGCCTTGACTTACCTCACGGCGCCTAGCGCAGACCTCGTACGCCTCATTGAGATGGTGGGAGCATGACCTTCACTTCGCCGTTGATCGACTGGGCGGCCTTGGGGCCGGTTCTCATAGTGCTGGGCGCGGGCGCCGTGGGCATTCTGGTGGAATCGTTTGTGCGCACGCCCCCTGTGCGTCGCACGGTGCAGATCGCGCTCACGCTGCTCGCCTTGGTAGCCGCTCTCGGCTACGCCATCACCTATTGGGTTGCGCTTGATGGGCCAGGCGTGGAAGCCGTGGACATGCTCGTGGTGCTCGACCGCCAGGCGCTGTTGTGGCAGAGCATCTTGCTCGTGTTCGGCATCTTGTCAGTGTTGCTCTTTGCCGACCGCACGCGAGCAGGGGAGACGCCGTTTGTGCCCCTGGCATCGGCCCCACCCGGGTCAGTTGACGAGCAATTGGCCCGACGCAAGGGGCTGGAACTCACCGAGGCCTTCCCGCTTGCTCTGTTCTCCATTGGCGGCATGCTGCTCTTTGTCTCAACGACGGAACTGATTCTGCTGTTTGTGGCGCTTGAGCTGTTCTCGCTCCCGCTGTACATCATGGTGGCCCTGGCGCGTAGGCGTCGCATGCTTGCTCAAGAAGCGGCCGTGAAGTACTTCATTCTTGGTGCCTTCGCTTCAGCCATCTTCCTCTTTGGAGCGGCACTGCTCTACGGCGCCACCGCACAAACCGGGTTCGCGGAGATCGGGCTGCTGGTGGTTGTCATCGGTAGCCGTGACCTCATGGTGCTTACGGGCATGATCTTTGTGGTGGTGGGGCTGCTGTTCAAGTTGGGTGCGGTGCCGTTCCACGCGTGGGTCCCGGACGTTTACGAGGGTGCCCCCACCCAAGTGACGGCGTTCATGGCAGCGCTCGTGAAGGCCGCCGCGGCTGCGGCCCTGTTGCGTGCCTCGTACACCTTCTTGTACCGCTTTGGCCCGGAACTCGACTGGCTCATCTGGGTGGTGGGGGCCGCGTCCATGGTGCTCGGCGCCATCGTGGCCTTGCGCCAAACGGACGTGAAGCGCATGCTCGCGTACTCCTCAATCAGCCACGCTGGTTTTATCCTCGTGGCGTTTGCAGGCTTCCCTGAAGATGCTCTTTCGGCAGTGCCGTTCTACCTCATCACCTACGGCATCGCCTCCATTGGTGCGTTTGCCGTAGTGACGCAAGTGCGTGAGCGCTCCGAGGACGGTTCCTTGGGCGCTGAGGCTGTGCGGTTGGGTCAATGGACGGGCCTTGGCAAGCGGAGCCCCCTCTTGGCCGGTGCGATGGCTTTGTTCTTGCTGAGCTTTGCAGGCATCCCGCTCACTGCAGGGTTCATAGGCAAGTTCGTGGTCTTCAGCGCTGCCATCCGCGAAGGCGGCTGGCCTCTTGTGCTTATCGCCGTAGCAGCATCGGCCATTGCCGCCTTCTTCTATGTGCGGTTGATTGTCCTCATGTACTTCACCGACGCCCCCGAGGATGTGGCGAGCGCTGTTTCGGTGGAGTCCACTCCGTTGAGCAAGGTGGTCATCGTGGTCACTGCGATCCTCACGGTGCTCCTCGGTGTGGTGCCCGGCTGGTTGCTCTCGGTGGCCGCAGACTCCGCGGTGCTCGTGGTGCCGGTGCTGTAATGGCTTTGCCATTGGGCAATTCCCAACTCGAGCAGGCCATTGAGCCGCGCTTGGAGTTGGTTGAGGAACGCCTGCGGGACGCTGTTGCACAGTCCGATCGCTTGGCCGATGCTACGAGCCGCCACTTGGTGGACGCGGGGGGCAAGCGGTTGAGGCCCATGCTCACGCTCCTCACTGCTCAATTGGGCGAGGGCTCCCGGCCGGAGGTGCTGGATGCCGCCGTGGTGGTGGAACTCACTCATCTTGCGACGCTCTATCACGATGACGTCATGGACTCCGCGCCTACGCGCAGGGGGGCGCCTGCCGCGCATGAGGTGTGGGGTAACTCCGTGGCGATCCTTACTGGTGATTTGCTGTTTGCGCGCGCATCTCGCGTGGTGGCGGGTCTTGGGCCCGACGCTGTGCGTATCCAGGCCGAGACCTTTGAGCGGTTGTGTCTAGGACAATTGCACGAGACTGTGGGCCCTGCCGAAGGTGAAGACCCGGTGGAGCATTACGTCCAGGTGCTGGCCGACAAGACGGGTTCCCTGATTGCTACGTCGGCTCGCTTTGGAGCAATGTTCGCGGGTTGCGACAGGGACACGGTGAGTCGTGTGACCCAGTATGGCGAGTTCGCGGGCGTGGCGTTCCAGATTGCCGACGATGTCCTCGATGTGCGATCCGATGCGGAAGTCTCCGGCAAGACTCCCGGCACGGACCTGCGCGAGGGTGTGGCAACCATGCCCGTGCTGCTGCTGCGCCAGCGGGTGTTGGCAGGGACGGCGAGTGATTCCGACCGGGAACTGCTGGCAGCCATTGAGGGTGACTTGTCCGGCGATGTTGCGCTCGGTGAGGTTATCGCGGGCCTGCGCGCCCACGACGTAGTGGACGAGACTGCCGAGATGGCGCGTGAGTGGAGTGTACGTGCCAAAGAAGCGGTGAAGGATTTGTCCGAGAGCGCGGTCAAGGACGCCATGCTTGCCTTTGCCGATGCCATGGTGGCGAGGGCGACCTAGACCGGCTCGGTGACCTCACCTGATTCGGCGGCTTTGACATCAGTCACGCGGGAACGCGCGCGCCACGAATCCACCGTCACCAGCACGAGCGCCACCCAGACTAGGGCGAAGCCCGCCCACCTGGCCCCCGGCATCGGCTCGCGGAAATACCACACGGCGAGCACAAACTGCATGGTGGGTGCGATGTACTGAAGTAGCCCGGTGATGTTGAGGGGAAGTCTCCGGGCTCCAGCTGCGAACAACAGCAAAGCGCCAGCGGTCCAGGTGCCTGTGGTGAGCAGCAAGACATCGTGCAATGCGCCCAGGTCGGAGGCGCCCCGGGTGAATAGCGTGGCGTCGCCCGCGAGGGTGACAGCCGTCAGCACGGCAATGGCTGCGGGAGCGATGATCGCCGTTTCAATCGTCAGTCCTGACAAGGCATCTACTTTGTGGCCCACCGCCTTCTTCACAAAGGAGTAGATGGCAAAGCTCACGGCTAAGCTCAGCGAGATCCAGGGGATGCCGCCCATCTCTACCGCGAGCACCACTACGGCGGCGAAGGCCACCGACAGTGCAACCACTTGCAGGCGCCTCAAGCGTTCACCCAAGAACACAATGGACAGCGCCACGGTGATGAGCGGGTTGATGTAGTAGCCCAGCGCGGTCTGAGCGACGCGGTCGGTGAGCACGGCGTAGACCATGACTCCCCAGTTGACGGTGATCACCAGCGCCGCGATGGCCAGTCGCCACATCACGTCACGGTCCTTCACGAGCCGCCACAGCCGCCGCCACACTCGCATCACGGCGATGATGATCAGGCACACCACCAACGACGACAGTGCCCGCCAGGCCACGATCTCAAG
>JAEYYZ010000039.1 GCA_023428185.1 Actinomycetes bacterium | reverse complement strand
TTGAGAGCAGCGAACGCGGTGACGCGAATCAACGCACCTTCAAGTTCCCGAATGTTGGTGGTGATGTTGGAGGCAATGTACTCGAGCACATCGGATGGTGCTTGGACATCATCAGCTGCCGCTTTCTTGCGCAGAATGGCGATGCGGGTCTCAAGGTCCGGCGGTTGGACGTCGGTCATAAGACCCCACTCGAACCGCGTGCGCATGCGTTCCTCGATGCCGTCGAGGTTGCGTGGGCTCACATCGGACGTGATGACTACGTGCTTGCCGGCGTTGTGCAAGGCGTTGAAAGTGTGGAAGAACTCTTCGAGAGTTTGTTCCTTGCCTTGCAAGAACTGGATGTCGTCAATGAGCAGGACATCAACCTCACGGTACTGACGCTTGAAGCTCAAGGAGCGGTCGTCACGGATGGAATTGATGAAGTCATTGGTGAACTCTTCAGAGTTCACGTAACGCACCCGAGTCTGCGGTTTGATCTGGCGCGTGTAGTGGCCGATCGCGTGAAGCAAGTGAGTCTTGCCCAACCCAGAGTCCCCGTAGATGAAGAGAGGGTTATACGTCTTGCCGGGACTCTCCGCCACAGCGAGCGCCGCCGCGTGAGCAAAGCGATTCGACGGTCCAATCACAAACGTGTCAAAGGTGTAGCGAGGGTTCAGGTGGGGATCGTCTGACGGCGCCGCCACCGATGCTGGGGCGCGCCTCAGTTCCGCGGCGTCCTCAGCCGAGGCATCGTCATAGATGGAAGGGCCGGGAGGAGTGACAGAGGCATCAACAGTGACAGCGATGCGAATGTCGCGACCGAGTACATCGCCAAGTGCCTCAGTGACGGGAGCCCTCAGGGTCGACTCGACGTAGTTCTTGGTGAAATCCTCAGCTACGGCGAGAAAGACATTGTCTTCCACCACGGCCAACGGCTTGATGAGCCTCAAGAAGGAGCGCTGCTGTGCGGTGACAGCAGAATCCTCAGCAAGAGCTGTGAGAGCCTGAGACCATATCGAATCGATGGATCGCGCGGCTTCGTCTACTGTCACGCGTGCTAGCTCCTCGTCCACTGTCCACAAGATTATGCACAGGCGGTTGAGACCGCGTCACCGATTCGTAACGTCGATTCGGCGTGTCGGTCCAGACCACGGGTGCGCTGATGGTGGAGCCTATACCGTTTAGGCCGAGTGGCCAATGGGAATGCGGGGATTTGACCCGTGACCCTCGAGCGCGTACCGTGGGTGCGCTGATTTGACCATCCCCTCTAACTGTCTCGGAGTACCCCCGTGAGCAAGCGGACTTTCCAGCCGAACAACCGTAAGCGTGCTAAGACGCACGGTTTCCGTCTCCGTATGCGCACGCGTGCGGGACGCTCTATTTTGGCCTCGCGGCGCCGTAAGGGCCGCGAAAGCCTTTCGGCCTAGGTGTTAACAGCCCCCTCGCGGCTGCGACGGCCCGCCGACTTCAAGTCAGTGATGCGTCGCGGCCGGAGGTCGGGTAACGACACCGTGGTGGTCTACGTGGCATTGACCGGCGATGCGTCGAGCATGGCCGGTTTTGCTGTTTCCAGGACCGTAGGAGGTGCAGTGGTTCGCAACCGTGTGACGCGCCGCTTGCGCGCCATCCTCGCGGAGCTGTTGCCCGGGGTACCGCAAGGCACCAAGATCGTAGTGCGAGCTTTGCCTCCTGCAGCCGATGCCTCCTATGCTCAGTTGAAGTCAGACGTTGTGGACGCCGCTGGGCGATCCCTGGCCAAGGCCTTGTGATGGACACCGTGAGATCCGTCGCAACACAGGCGGTACGAGTCGCGGCAACGGCGCCGCGGCTCGTGCTTATTGGTCTCATCAGGCTCTATCAACTCACCATCTCGCCTTTGCTGGGCCCCCGGTGCAAGTACTACCCCTCGTGTTCGGCCTATGGCCTGGAAGCCGTGAAGGTCCACGGCGCGGCGCGCGGTTCGGCGTTGGCGGCGTGGCGTGTGTTGCGATGCAACCCTTGGAGCCACGGCGGCGTCGACGACGTCCCGCCCGTGGGTACCCAACTCTTCTCCCGACGTCCGCACACGCACGTGCCGGATGCCACCGCACACGCTTCAGTACCAACAACCTAAGGACGACACGTGGATCTCTTGGCCCTGCTTAAGCCGCTCGAGTGGGTGGTTGCCAACGTCATGGTGCTCTTTCACCAGGCCCTTGAATTTCTCGGACTTGATCCCGCGGGCGGCCTCGCATGGAGCCTGTCGATCGTTGGCCTCGTGGTCATCATCCGGATCATTCTGATTCCACTCTTTGTGAAGCAGATCAACGCTTCCCGCGCCATGCAGGTGATCGCTCCGGAACTTCGCGCGGTGCAAGAGAAGTACAAGGGCAAGAAGGATCAAGCGTCTCGTGAGGCGATGAGTCGCGAGACGATGGCCTTGTACGCGAAGCACAAGACCAACCCCTTCGCGTCGTGCTTGCCGATCCTCGTGCAGGCGCCAATATTCTTCGCACTCTTCAGGGTGCTGAACCAGCGCTTGAAGGAGTCCGGCGAGAACATCGGATTGCTCACCGACGAGCTTCGCTCGCAGGCGAGCGAGGCAACGGTCTTTGGCGCCAGCTTGTCGCAGTCCTTCAACACCCCGGGATCCTCGGCATCGGTGAAGATCGTGGCCGCGGTGTTGATTGTCGCGATGGTGGCGACGAGCTTTCTCACCCAGCGCCAACTGACCCGCAAGAACATGCCACAGTCGGCCCTTGAGGGGCCGATGGCGCGTCAGCAGCAGATCATCATGTACGCGATGCCTTTCGTGTTCGTGATCTCCGGACC
>JAEYYZ010000190.1 GCA_023428185.1 Actinomycetes bacterium | reverse complement strand
CGTTTTGCGCTCGCAAGCGGAGCGAAGGCTTTCACCGCACTCACGGCAATGCGCCTGGTAGAAGACGGGATTCTCGCCCTGGACGCGCCCGTGCGCCGCTGGCTAGGCGAGGACCTCGCCCTCGTGGACGATGCCGTGACGCTAGAGCATCTGCTCACCCACACCTCGGGCATCGGGGACTACCTTGATGAATCTGCGGGCGGCGAGATCACCGACCACGTGATGCCGGTGCCCGTCCACACCTTGGACTCCACGGAGGCCTACGTGCCGGCGCTGGACGGCAAGCCCCAAGTGAGCGCGCCCGGCCAGCACTTTGCGTACAACAACTCCGGTTACGTGCTGGCCGCGCTGATCGCGGAGCGGGCCGCTGGTGTGGGTTTCTATGACCTGGTCCAGCGCGAGGTCTTTGACCGCGCGGGTATGGCAAACACCGCTTACTTGCGTATGGATCAACTTCCAGGAGACACCGCGCGGGGCTACTTGTTTGCTCCGTCCGTTGCCCCGGAGGCTTTGCGCACCAACGTGCTGAACTTGCCGGTGCGTGGGTGCGGCGACGGGGGAGTGTTCAGCACTGCGGCGGACCTCGCGGCATTCTGGGGTGCGGTGCTTGAGGGCCGCATTGTCACGGCAGAGACCCTCACGGCCATGACTCGGCCTCGCGTGGACGTCCCTGATGAGGGCAAGCGCTACGGCATGGGTTTTTGGCTCGCGGGCTTGGGGCACATGCCAGCCCAGCCCGCCGTGATCATGGAGGGGCACGACGCCGGGGTTTCCATGCGTTCCACGTGCGACCCTGTCACGGGTGACGTGGGCACGGTGCTGAGCAACTGGTCAGACGGCGCGTGGGCAGTGGGTGACGTGGTGGACGAGTGGATTGGGGCCTGAGCCCGCCGCGGACGCTCTACTCTTCCCCGTCCATGGCGAGTACCGCGTCCAGGCGCTCCGAATCCGCCTCGGTCCAGTGGCCGCCAGACATAGCGTCGGCTTGGAATACGCCGGCCCAAGCGTCGGCGTAGGCCTTCACCGTGTATTTGTGGCCAAAGCCCTCGGGCACGGCGCCGTCGCCCACTAGGTCGAGTGCGGTTTGCACCATGGTCACTATGGGGAACCAGTCCATGCGGGCGGTGACGTCGGGTGCGCGGTCGTCGGGACCGAGCCACGCGGGGCGGGACCACGCGAGTTCCGGGTTGAAGAACGTCACCGGGTCGCTTCCGTGTTGCAGGTAGACCACGCGAGTGGGTCCCCACATGTCGCCGCCGCGGTCGAGGCCGTAGTCCTCGGAGGTGAAGCGCACTGTGCGGCCTTGGTCGTACACGGGCAGTGAGGCGGGGGAGCCTTGATCGCGGCCCGCCGTGACTTCGGCGTGCATGGGGTTGAGGAACGTGGGGCCCACCATGAGCGCGCCGTCGATGGGCTCGTTGAGGATGCTGGGTGAGGTGAGGATGGATTCCACTCCGTAGGAGCCCAGCGAGAGCCCAAAGAGGTACAGCTTGGGACGGGTGTCCTCGGGCAAGGCGGACCAGTACTCATGGACCGCGCGGAACTGTGCCAGTGATGTGTCTTTGACGGCTTGTTGGTCTGCGAGCAGGGAGATCCAACTGGGCAGGTAGGAGTACTGCAGGCCACCAATGGCGACGTCGCCGTTGAAGATGTACTCGATGGTATCCACGGAGTTGGGGTCCAGCCAGCCGGTGCCGGTGGTGGTGGCCACCACTATGGCTTCGCGTTCAAAGGCGCCGGTGCGGATGAACTCCTCAAGCAACACGTTGGCGCGCTCGTTGAGTGAGTCTCCCGATCGCAAGCCGGCGTACACGCGGATGGGTTCCAGGGCATCGTCCGTATTGTTGAAGGCGTTGAGCTGGTCCACGGTGGGGCCGCCGCTCACAAAGTTGCGGCCCGTGCGGCCCAAGGAGTCCCATGGTGCGAGAGAGTCTGGACCGCCGGTGCGGTGCGCGGAGGTGGGCTTCACGGCGCCTTCCTCGGTGATGAGGTCGTTGCCGGAGAACATGGCGTTGGCGCCCGCGAAGAACGCGCGGTCCACCACGCCGTTGAAGAGACCCCACACCAGGAGCAGTGAGATGAGTGCGCCCGATGCCAGGGCGAGCCGGCGCGGCATGAAGCGGTCCAGCAGGTTGCCTATGGTGCGGAAGAAGATGCGGAACCCGCGTGCTATGGCGAGGCTGATGTAGGCGGTCAGGGCGGCTACCGGGATGATCCATAGCCACACCGCAGGGTTGACGGGGGGCATGTCCATGATCTTGCGCACGGCGTTCTGCCAGCCCACGTATTGCCACAGTGAAGTTGCGGCGAGCAAGCCCAAGAGGGTGAGAAGTACGGTCACGGCGATCTCGCGTTTGCGACCCTCAATGGCGGGGATCTGCAGAAAACGCCACAGCGCCTCGCCGCCCGCGCCCAGCCCGTAGCCAATGGCCATGGCCACACCCGTGATGATGCCTTGGACCACGGAGGCGCGGGGTAGCAGCGAGGGCACCAGGGAGAGGGCAAAGAAGAATGCCGCGCCTACCAGGCCGACGTCGCTGAAGACTGGGCGGAAGGGTTCCGGCCAGCGTTGGGATGTGCGAGTGGCGATAGTCGCGGTGTGCGGGGGCTTGGTGGTGCGCGCCTTGGCATCGGCGGGCTTGGTGGGCTTGGCCTGCTTGGTGGTGCGAGTCACCCTTGCAGGGTAGCGGGCGCGGGCCTCGGGGTAAGGTCATGTGCGTCAGGTACTGGTGCCTGGCAGAAAAGGGGAGAGACGTATGTCACGGAACTCTGTACTCGGCGTTATCGGTGGCGCGCTCATTGCGCTCTCGGTGTTCTTTAGTGGGGACACTGCAACGTTTAGCACCGCGGCGTTGAGCGGCGGCTTTGCCATTGTGTTGTTTGTGGCTGGCCTGCTGGTGATCCTGTTCCTGCTGATGAAGAACCGTGCGTGGGCTGCCTACGCCACCGTGGCGGCGCTCACGTTGCTGATTGTGGGTCTGATTGATGGGCTGGCGTCGCAGACCTTGGGATTCATCCTGCTGGTGGTGGGCGTGATCCTCGCGGCTTTTGCGACGCTCTTTGCCAAGAAGTAGCGCGCGGGAACAGCAGTGGCGCGGGGCCTGAGCCCCGCGCCACTGTCGTTTCTGCATTGGTCAACACGTTGACCAATCTGTATGCGGCACCCTTCTCGGGCGCGCGTGCGTGAGCCGCGCTTACGCGCCGGACGGCGCGAACGTGTGCGACCAGATCAAGGTGCCGTCGGCGTTGTAGTAGCTGTAGACGGCACCCGGGGTGCCTTCAACGCCCATGTCGATCATGGTGGGGAACACGGCGCTGTCCAGCACGTCCTGCAGGGCTGAGATCTGCCCGTCGAGCATGGGCCCGGCTTGTGCAGGGTCCACCTGCTCCTTGTAGTAGTAGGCGTAGGAGACGGTGTTGGGGTAGAT
>JAEYYZ010000109.1 GCA_023428185.1 Actinomycetes bacterium | reverse complement strand
GGACGGCGTACCTCAAGGCGCATTACCCCACCGAGTTCATGGCGGCCCTGCTCACCTCGGTGGGTGGGGACAAAGACAAGTCGGCGCTGTATTTGGCTGAGTGCAGGCGCATGGGCATCACGGTGCTTCCACCGGACGTCAACTCGTCTACCGCCAATTTCAGCGCCGTGGGCGACAGTATTCGCTTTGGCATGACCGCGGTGCGCAATGTGGGCGCCAACGTGGTGGCCGAAATTGTGAAGGCCCGCGAGTCCAAGGGAGCCTTCACGTCCTTTGCCGACTTCTTGGAGAAGGTGCCAGCTACGGTCTGCAACAAGCGCACCATCGACTCCCTCATCAAGGCAGGTGCCTTTGATTCGCTGGGCCACACCCGGCGCGCGCTCAACGCCATTCATGAGAACGCAGTGGATTCGGTAGTGGGAGTCAAGCGCCAAGAGGCAACGGGGCAGTTTGACCTCTTTGGCGGCGAGGTTGACTTGGGGCTGGGCGTGCGCGTGGAAGTCCCCGTGATGGAGGAGTGGGACAAGAAGACGCTCTTGGGATTTGAGCGCGACATGTTGGGCCTGTACGTCTCCGATCACCCGCTTTCCGGGCTGGAACACATTCTGCGGGCCGAGGCTTCGCACCAGATTCTCTCCGCCAACCCCGCCCACGGCGTGGGCGACGGCGCGCAAATCACCTTGGCTGGCTTGGTGACTCGCGTGGACAGGCGTATAGCGCGGTCGGGCAACGCGTACGCGATTGTGGTGCTTGAGGACATGACTGGCGAGACCGAGGTCTCGTTCTTCAACCGCACGTATGAGACCTATGCGCGTGATCTGACGGACGATGCCGTGGTGGTCATCAAAGTGCGCGCCAGGGAGCGCGGTGACGGTGGGGTGCAGTTCTCGGCGGTCGAACTGCGCATTCCCAATGTCAATGTGGTGGACAGCTCGCCCATGGCCATTACGTTGCCCGCGGCGCGAGTGACTCCGCCGCTGGTGGAGGAGGTCAAGGGGATTCTGCGTTCGCACCCTGGAACTGTAGAGGTGCGCATGGTGCTGACGGGCGCGGACAAGCCGCTCACCATGCGTCTTGGCGACGAGTTCAGGGTGGCCCGATCGTCGGCCTTGTATGGCGATCTCAAGGCGGCGCTTGGACCTAGTTGTTTGGCTGGCTCATGACGCCGGTGGTGTGGCAACGCGTGGAGTCCGTGGCGATAGCGGCGGTGGCGCTCATGGCATCGGCTCTACTGGACTTGTGGTGGTTCCCTTTGGCCGTGTTCTTGGTGTGGGATGTGTCCGCGTTGGGATACGTGGCCAATCCGCGGGTGGGCGCTGCGATGTACAACGCAGTGCATTCCTACATTGGCCCGGTGCTGCTTGCAGCTTGGGTGGCCGTGATGGGCATCGGCGGAAGTGGGCGGTGGGTGCTGCTCATCGCGCTGGCTTGGGGCTTTCACGTGGCCGCGGACCGCGCGCTCGGGTACGGACTCAAGCATGCTGACTCGTTCCAGCACACGCACTTGGGGTGGATCGGCAAGCACGAGTTCCGCCCCACTCACGCCGAGTAGGCTCGTGGCGTGCTCAGAACCATTGATCTTCGCGGCCACCAACTCACTGCGCGTGAGTTGCGCGACGTCATGCCCCGCGCCGAACTTGATGTCGCCGACGCCATGGCCACCGTCGCTCCCATCCTCGCCGATGTCCGGGCTAGGGGAGAGGCGGCCATCCGCGAATATGGCGAACGCTTTGACGGTGTGAGCCCCGCGAGCCTGCGGGTCCCTCGCGAGCAGATTGATGCGGCGCTGGGCTCGGTGGAAGCTGGGGTGAAGGATGCTCTGCTCGAGGCGATTTCTCGAGTGCGGACGTATCACGAAGCCACCGTGCCCCCGCCTTCGCGCGTGGAACTGGCGCCCGGAGCCGTGGTGAGCCAACGCTGGGTGCCTGTGGCGCGAGTGGGGCTTTACGTGCCCGGCGGGCTTGCCGTGTACCCCTCATCGGTGGTGATGAACGTGGTTGCGGCTCAAGCCGCTGGCGTGGACCAGATCGTGGTCACCACGCCCCCTCAAAAGGATTTTGATGGCGCCCCTCACCCCACCATCCTCGCGGCGTGTGCGCTGCTGGGCGTGGACGAGGTGTACGCCGTGGGCGGGGCGCAGGCGATTGCGATGCTCGCGTACGGTGCAGCATCTGCGCTCAACCCCGCCTCCCCTGAGGGCGGTGTGCTGTGCGAACCCGTAGACGTCATTACGGG
This sequence comes from Actinomycetes bacterium, assembly GCA_023428185.1. Lineage (GTDB taxonomy): Bacteria > Actinomycetota > Actinomycetes > Actinomycetales > Demequinaceae > Demequina. The sequence continues at coordinate 901 of JAEYYZ010000109.1, read as the reverse complement.
CCCTGGAAACGTCTTTGTGGCCGCTGCCAAGCGCGCGGTGAATGGCGTGGTGGGCATCGACTCTGAGGCAGGTCCCACGGAGATTGCCGTCATTGCCGACTCCACTGCGGACCCCATGTACGTGGCCTACGACCTGTTGAGTCAAGCCGAGCACGACCCCCTTGCGGGCTCTGTGCTCATCACTGACAGCCCTGAACTGGCCGATGCCGTGAATGCGGCCCTCGCCAGGCTTGCTGCGGCGACTAAGCACGCTGACCGGGTGCGGGTGGCCCTCGCTGGCGTGCAAAGCGCAATGGTGCTCACGGACGGGATTGACCAATCCGTGGCGGTGGCAGACGCCTACGGTGCCGAGCACCTTGAGATTCACACCACGGACGCCGCAGCCGTGGCCGCGCGCATTCGCAACGCTGGTGCCATCTTTGTGGGGCCGTACAGCCCCGTGCCCTTGGGCGACTACCTTGCGGGCTCCAACCACGTGCTGCCCACCGGCGGCACCGCGCGATTCGCGTCAGGGCTTGGAGTCACGGCCTTCCTCAAGGCCGTCTCCACTATCGATTACAGCGCCGATGCCTTGGCCGCCGTCGCGGACAAGGTGGTAGCGCTCGCCAACGCCGAGGACCTGCCTGCGCATGGTGAGGCGATCACCGCCCGGAATGAGCCTAGCTAGCGCTGGGAGTGCGTCACTCGGCGGCGATCAACCAGCGCTGGCCCTGTGGATCCGTCCACCGGAACAGTTCACCGGTAGGGCCGGGCTGTAACTCAGAAATGTCCCCGCCGTAGGTGAGGGCGCGCTCCCGGGCCGCCGCAACGTCGGGCGTCTGGAACCACACCACGGTGGAAGGACGGCTCGGGTCGGGGGCAGCAAATCCGCCTGCTTCCCACACTGACGCCACAAAAAGCC
>JAEYYZ010000093.1 GCA_023428185.1 Actinomycetes bacterium | reverse complement strand
CGCACTGCGTCTTCCTTGGCGCCCGCGTACTTCCACCACTGACGTTCAAAGGTGAGGATCGCCGTGTCGCGCTCGCTGAGCGTGCCCGCCGCAGCGGAAACCTGCTGCGCGGATTCGTGAGCTACTGCCATATGAGCAGATTACAAGGCAAATCACATCCGTGTCATTTCCGTACGCGATTACCCTGACATCGTGACTACGGCGTGGAAAGCGCAGATGGCCCCAGACTGGGCCGATGCCATGTTAAGCCAGGCACCCACGCTCGCCGCGGTAGGTGCCTTCCTCCGCGAGGAACTGGCCGCGGGCCGCGGCTATCTCCCGGCATCGGGCTCCATTCTGGAGGCTTTCAAGCGACCGCTCGCCGATGTCCGAGTGCTGATAGTGGGCCAGGACCCCTACCCCACACCCGGGGATCCCATGGGCTTGTCATTCTCTGTACCGCCCGGCCGCGCCCTGCCTCGTTCGCTGCGCAACATTGCAAGCGAACTCGCGGCAGACACCGGGGAACGGCTCATCACGGGAGACCTCACCCACTGGGCGGACCAGGGCGTACTGCTCCTCAACCGTTGCCTCACCGTGCGACCCGGCGAACCTGGCTCGCATCGAGGCAAGGGGTGGGAGGAGTTCACCGCGCACGCGATAGAGGCGCTGGTTGCCCGCGGCGGGCCGCTGGTCGCCATCTTGTGGGGTCGCGACGCCCAGGCACTGACGCCGATGCTTGGGGACGTGCCGTACGTGAAGTCCGCGCACCCCAGCCCCCTCAGCGCCTCACGCGGCTTCTTTGGGTCGCGACCGTTCTCGCGAGTCAATGAGCTGCTAGTTGCCCAGGGAGCAGGGCCCATCCACTGGGGGACCTGACTCTCTACCCGGGGAAGCTCAACTGCACAGAGACTGGCCACTGAACCAGCTGGGAGCCGGTCCATTTGCGATCTCGAAACTGCCACCCCACACGTTGCGGCTGGTGCTCTGAATAGACATGATCGGTTGCTGGCTGCAGCTATAGCCGGGCGCAAGTTGGATGCCCGGGTTGGAGTACATGCCAACCCATTGCGGAGTGAAACCTGGGAACGGCGCCACTGCGTGGTTGAACGTGACGCGCCACTTCCAGCTGTTGTTGGGCGGTTGCTGACCAGTCCATGTGACGGAGAAGCTGTAGTTCCACAGCATCGTGCCGTTGTCGTAACCCCACGGCGGCCCCCCTGCAGGGCTGATGGAGACGCTGCACGGGTAACCAGTGTTGGTGGCACCACCGGGGTTGACCGCAATGCACGTCCACGCGGTGCCTGGAGGCGCGGGCGGGGTCCACGTGGTCTTGAGCGGCCAGCCTTGCACCTTCACAAACACAGTGGTGACGGCCGCACCGGAGTACGACGATGTGGTCGCGGTAGCCGTGGCGCCGGCCGGGGTGACGGTGCCGGTAGCAATCACAGCGCCCGCCGAGTTGTGCACGTACACAGTGGCGAGCAGCCCCTGGCATCCCGCGGGAATGGCGCTCAGCTGAACTTGCGTGTAATTGCCTGCAGACGGTGTGCCCGCCACAGTGGCACCCCACGTGCCTGGAGCGCATCGCGCTTTGGAAATCACCGCGCCTGCGCCAACAGTGTTGATGGACAGTCCAGAGGCGGCTGCGGGTGTCACGCCCGTGCCAAACACCAAGAGCGCAGCGACTGCCAGCACCGACATGGTGCGAGTCACCGCGCCGCCCACACCTACAGGCGCAGGGGGAGAATTTGCTACTTCCTGTGAGGGCTCGGGCTCGTCGTCTGCGCTTGAGAGCGGCTCCGTGCCGTCATTGCCGTCGGCGTCGTCCTCATCCTCGTCGTCATCGCAATCATCGCCGCTGAACCACACCAGCAGCACAATCGACAACAGCAATACCGACGCCCACACAATCGGGCTCAAGAGCAAGGCGGTGAGTTGGCCCAAGCTTGAGTAGTGAACGACGACGACGCCGCGCACTTCTGCTTCTTTGGGCTCAAAAGGGTCAATGAACGTGTTGTTGTCACCCTGCATGACCCAGCCGTCTTCGCCATTGCCACCAATGATGCGGTGGACGATCTGGGCGCCGCCAAAGCCCTCGGGCGCGTACACGATCACATCGCCGATGCTGGGTTCCATTTTGCGAGCGATCACTAGGTCGCCGCCGAAGTATGTGGGTTCCATGGAGGAACCGGAAACGATGACGAAAGAGGTGGACCCGCCCAAGTTGGTGGGCCACAGGTACCACGCGTCAACCGCTACTGCGAACCAAATGAAGATGGTTCCGAGCAACGCCAGCACCCGGCGCGCGGTCCACGCGCCGGGCACTAGCGTGCTCTTGGTGTCCATGATGGACGGGTACTAGACCCTGAACTTCTTAGTAGATCGCGATGTCGATGGACTCGAGGTCTGCGCTCAGAGCGAGCGAAGAGATGTCCACCGTCACGGAGGTACCGGCGATCACGGCGCTGCTGTCAAAGTCAGCGCCACTGGTCACCAGGTTGTAGTCAAGGTTCAAACCGTTGCAACCAGCTGCGATGCCAGAGATCAGCAGCTCGTCGTAGGTGTTGTTGACCAAGTCGTAGGTGTAGTCCACCGTCACCGCGTCGTCGCAAGCTGCGTCGAACGTGTTGGTGCCTACAGCAATGTTGTCGTCGTTGACATTGACGGTCAGGGTCGATGCAGACGCGAGGCTGAGCCCGGCGACGCCTACGATTCCGAGCGCAACGGCAAGGACCTTGCGGGAGTTGTTCTTCTTCGCCATCGTGGCTTTCCTTTCAATCGTAAGGTCCCGGTCACGTGTCCACAGCGGGCACTGATCCGGTTCCAACTCTTGCGTTCAGGTGGGCCGAGGTCAGGCGGCTTCACCCGTACGCATGCTGAGAGTGTGCAGTTTGTCACACATGACGCAGGATTCAAGCGGTGTGACTTTTGTCACATTGTGCAACCGCGTGTCGCGCGTGTATTACGTCTATCGGAGAGCTGGCAGCGGGACTTGAACCCGCAACCGCCCGATTACAAGTCGGGTGCGCTACCAATTGCGCCATGCCAGCGTGCCCCAAAGGGCTCCCACAGGATACCGAGTGACAGATGTCACGCATGGCACCCGTGGGAACACACCGAGGGCCCGGCCTCACGGCCGAGCCCTCGGGTGTCGAATGTGACCGGCGTCACCGGCCCTGCCCCTACTCCGCAGCGGCAAGAACAGCCGCGCGGATGGCGCCCGGCTGGCTCCAGTCGATCGCGTTGGGATCGTTGCGGGGGTCCTGGATGACGCCATTGAGCGCGAGCGTGGGCGTTCCGCTCATACCGTCGCGGCTCGCCTGCTCGGTAGCGGAGGTCACCCACTGTGCGTATTGGTGGTTCGGGATTCCGTTGGCAATGTCTTGAGGCACACCCGCTTGGACAGCAAGGTCTACCAATTCAGTGTCCGTGAGTCCGCGCGTGCCCTCCTCGGGCTGGTTGGCGAAGAGCAACTTCGCATATGCAACAAAGTGCTCGGGAGACTGGTCGGCTACCAGGGCCGCCGCCGATGCTGCACGGGTCGAGTAGCGCGAACCCATAGAAGTGCGGTCCAAGATCGACACCGGGTGGTACGTGACATCGGCGAGGCCCTCGGTAGTGAGCGCCTCGAGTTCAGCGCCATTGATCTCTTCGAACACTCCGCACACGGGGCACATGAAGTCCAGGTAGACAGCGACCTGGACGCGACCCTCGTCGAGGCCTTCGCCAGCCACTCCGCCCTCACCCACAGGAATGCCGCCCGCGGCCGTGGCGATGGCGGGGGACTTCTGCTCTTCAGCGAAGTTAGTGTTCACGCTGCTCTGGTTCACGATGTACAGGATGATCGCGGCGAAAACGCCCACCAACACCACCCCAGCCAGAATCCACAGTGCGGTAGTACGCCGCT
>JAEYYZ010000132.1 GCA_023428185.1 Actinomycetes bacterium | reverse complement strand
CGGGAGTAATGAAGGCGCCGCGCACCGTCGCCTCCCAGTCCGCGTCATCCGGCAGTGAACGGCGAATCTGGCCTGACTTAGCGGCAGCCGCTTCTGCCGACCACGCGGAAGCGGCAGGCTCGGCCGGCGCTGGAGGGGACAGCGGTGCAGGAGGGGACAGCGGTGCAGGAGGGGACAGTGGTGCTGGAGCAGACGTCGGCGGAGCCGGAGCTATAGGTTCGACAGTGGGCTCGGCGGGCGGGCCGCCGGCCGCGTTGCCTTCAATCGCCGCCATGGCGGCAGCCGTCAGGCGGCGGATCTCGGCAGCAGCGTCGTCCTCAGCCGATGCCGTGGTGGCGTTTGACGCAGCCGCCCCCTGCTCACCCGCCCCCTGCTCATCCAACCCCTGGGCAGCGGCGGCAGCAGCCTCGGCGGCTGCCTTCGCTTGCTGTTCCTCGAACGCCCGGGCCTGGAGGGAGCCCGGCGGGAAAAGGCTGCGGATCAGGTCAGGAGACGGGCCGGTGACAGCAGGAGGCTCCGGTGGCGCCTGTGGCGCAGGCTGAGGTTCAGGCACTGCCGCGGGTGGCGCAGGCTGAGGTTCGGGAACTCGCGCTGGCTCAGGTTGCGGCGAAGGCTGCGTCGGCAAAGGCTGCGCTGGCGCAGTAGGCGCGGCCGGCCACTGGCCCGTGACCTCTGCCACGCGGGCTGGCGCCACGTCACTTGCCGAAACCCGCCGGAACTCGGCGGAGGCGATTTCCGCCTCGGCTTGAAGCCGGGCCGCCTTCTCTTGCGCCTCGCGCTCCAGTTGCGCGATCACTTCAGGGGTGACCGTAGGGATCTGACCGGTGGCGATCATTTCCTCTTCTGCGGTCCACGTTTCCACGGGTTGGCTCACGCGCTCGAGGCGGCGGCGATCGCGGCGAGAAAGCTTCTCAGCCTGGATTTGCGCGGTGGTGAGTTCAGCATCGTCCGGCGAAGGAATGGCGCCAGTGGCGAACTCCCCTGTCTCGGAGAGTTCGCGACGAGCGCGGCGAGACAACGGCTCGTCACTCATTGATGCCTCCGAGGTACAGACTGAATCGGTCAATGTACGCGACCACGGAATCGGGCACGAGGTACCTGATGGGTGCCCCTGCCTTTACCCGGCGGCGAACCTCGGTAGAGGATACCGCCACCGAAGGAACCTCAACCACCAAGGTCCCGTCCGGCATATGCGGCAGGGCATGCCCTGGTCGCGTTACACCCACAAAACGCGCGAGCTCTGTCAACCGCTCCGGGGACTTCCATTGCGGCAACGTAGCCAATGAGTCGGCTCCCGTAATGAAGGTCAATTCGGCCCCTGGATAGATGGTGGCAAGGTCGGTCAATGTATCCACCGTATACGTCACGCCGCCCCGCACAATATCCACGTCGCTCACACCCAACCGGGCGTCGTCATCGGCGGCTAGGTGACACATTGCAAGCCGATGCTCGGCGGACGCTAGAGGAGCGCCCTTGAGGGAGTGCGCCGCGGTGGCTACCAGCAACACGACATCGAGCGACAGCACTTCAGCGACCTCGCTGGCCGCAGCGAGATGGCCTAGATGGATCGGGTCAAAGGTGCCACCCAGCACCCCTACGCGGTGAGGAGCAGTCACGTCAGTGACGCGTGCCAACACTCCGGAAGGCGAAAGTCACGAACAGCAACCCCATAAGCGCTCCAAACGCCAGCAAGCCAATCGCCACGGGCGGGATGACAAGCTCCGAGCTTGCTTCTTTGGTGGCTTCCGTTGCGGCGGACAGCAATGCGATCACGTTCACTCCTTAAGGTCTGAACCCAGTATTCCACGCCGATGCCAGGTCACACGGTCGTTGCACTACCGTCCGTGACGTGGCGAGAGTTAGGTGCGGATGTGCCCGTTGCCGTAAACCACCCACGTGCTGGTGGTGAGTTCGCCCAAGCCCATGGGTCCGCGCGCGTGCAACTTCTGGGTAGAGATGCCAATTTCCGCTCCGAGCCCAAACTGCCCGCCATCAGTAAAACGCGTGGAGGCGTTGACCATGATGGCCGCCGAGTCGAGCTCGGCTACAAAACGGTCTGCGGAGTTGACGTCGTCCGTCACGATCGCCTCGGTGTGTTGAGTAGAGAAGCGGCGGATGTGAGCGATGGCCTCGTCGAGGTTCTCCACCACCTTGACGGCGATGTCCATGCTCAAGTACTCGGTGGCCCAATCCTCATCGGTAGCGGGCACCGTGGGCACGCCAGCCGGAGCAAGAGCAGCTGCCTCAGCATCAGCGTGGATGTTCACGCCAGCCTGGTGCAGCGCCTCCAGGATGGCCGGCGCACGGTCCGCAGCCCCGCGGTGAATGAGCAACGTCTCCGCTGCGTTGCAGACTCCCACGCGTTGCGCCTTGGAGTTGAGGACAATGTCAATGGCACGTTGGAGCGGCGCGGAGGCGTCTACGTAGACGTGGCAGTTACCCTCCCCCGTCTCGATGGCGGGCACCGTGGATTCCTTCACCACTGTCTGAATGAGGTCCCGACCACCTCGCGGAACGAGCACGTCCACCAAGCCGCGCGCGTTCATCAGCACCTTGGCACCCTCACGGCCGTAGGCGTCGATAGATTGCACCGCATCGCGCGGCAAGCCCGATGCCTCGAGTGCATCCTGCAAGACGGCAACGATCACTTCGTTGGACTCACGTGCCGCGCTACCGCCCCGCAACACCGCAGCGTT
>JAEYYZ010000016.1 GCA_023428185.1 Actinomycetes bacterium | reverse complement strand
AGTTAGACAACGCCGTACAGGCGGTCGCCCGCATCGCCCAATCCGGGGACGATGTAGCCGATCTCGTTGAGGCGCTCATCCACCGCCGCGACAACCACAGTGACCTCGGCGCGCTCGCCCACGGCTGCGCGCACGTGATCAATTCCTTCAGGCGCTGCGAGCAGGCACACACACGTGACGTCGGTGGCGCCTCGTTGTAGCACGTACTCCACCGCCGCCACGAGCGAGCCGCCAGTCGCGAGCATCGGGTCAAGGACAAACACTTGCCGGCCCGTGAGATCCTCCGGCAACCGGTTGGCGTAGGTGATCGCCTGGAGGGTCTCTTCGTCTCGCATGAGCCCCAGGAAGCCCACCTCCGCACTGGGGAGCAGTCGTTGCATACCTTCCAACATTCCCAAGCCCGCTCGGAGAATCGGCACGATGAGCGGCGCGGGGTCCGCGATACGTGCCCCCACCATCGGCTGCAAGGGTGTGTCGATGCGCTTGGGCTCAATCTTCACGTGCCTCGTCGCCTCGTACGCGAGCAACGTCACCAACTCATCCACCAGCAACCGGAACGTGGGCGACGGCGTTGTCACGTCTCGCAAAATGGTCAACTTGTGGTCAATGAGCGGATGCGAGGCGATGTGCAAGTGCATGCTCTGAGGCTACTCGCGGTCTAGGCACCCCGGTAGCCTGGCGCCATGAACGATGTCTGGGACCTGCCTATGCAACGCGCCCTCAAGCTAGCGCGCGCGGCGGCCGCGGCATCGGACGTGCCCGTGGGAGCGGTGGTGACCGATGCCTCGGGCCGGATTGTGGGGGAAGGTTACAACAGGAGGGAGGCGACAGCGGATCCCACCGCCCACGCAGAAGTGCTCGCGCTCCGGGCGGCTTCCAAGCACTTGAGCCGGTGGCGCCTTGACGACTGCACCTTGGTTGTCACTCTCGAGCCGTGCGTCATGTGCGCGGGAGCATTGCTCGCCGCGCGCATCCCGCGGCTAGTGATCGGGGCTTGGGATGACAAGGCCGGGGCTACAGGCAGCAAGTGGGACGTGGTGCGAGACGCCCGCACAGGGACCAAAGTGGAAGTCATCTCAGGAGTACGGGCCGCGGAGTCGGTGCAATTGCTTCAGGACTTCTTTGCCGCCCGACGCTGAGGCCAGGGGGCGGCGCGCGTTTGGACGGTGGTGGCGGGGACGGTATCCTCGCACACGGTGCCGTGTCCGAGCGGCCTAAGGAGCACGCCTCGAAAGCGTGTGTGGGTGAAAGTCCACCGTGGGTTCAAATCCCACCGGCACCGCCATAGAAACGCCAGAGCCTCGTGTTGAGCATCGTCTCAGCGCGGGGCTCTTTGCGTTGTCTTCCTTTGCGTCGTCTTCCTTTGAGTTGTGCTCCTACGAGCTCGCCACCACAGCAATGATCATAAAGACCAAGGCGATGACTAAAGACAGCACGAACAGGCCCACCATGATCCATCCCAAAACGATGGCCACGGTGGCCATGCTCGCTCCCGATTCTCCGGAACTAGCGATGGCCTTGCGGGCTTGGTAGCCCAGCACGATGCCGAGCACCGATCCCACCACGGGGAAGAAGGTCCAACCCAGGACGGACGCGACTAGCGCGATGACTGCCATGGCATTGGTGGGCGGGGCAGGGCTGTACGAGGCGACTGCGCTATCGGGAGCAGGTCGCACGGCGTACACGGGCTCGCCTTGCGGAGGTTGGGCCGGAGTAGTCATACCTCCAGGCTAGGCCCGTGTAGAGGGGATCGCGAGCGCTGAGGCCAAGCTCGTTGGCAATTATGCAGCGGGTTCCGCAGACACTGAAGGGCTGGGGCTGGGTTCTGGCTCCAGCGGATCGGCAGGCAATCGAGCGGGCGCGGGTTCAGGCGCAAGCAAGTCGATAGGCAAGCAACGCCCGGGAGCCGTGAGTTCAAGGTCCAAAGACAGTTCGGGGGCGTAGAGCGGACGCAACTCTGCGTTCACTGCAGCGTCGCCCAAGATGATGTCTACGAGGGCACTGTCGCGGTTGTCGTACACCAGCTCATACTCGGGGAACTGGTTGGCAATGGTGTACGCCTGACGTAGACCTTTTTCGCCAAACGTGATGCGCGCTAGGCCTTCGTACTTCTGGTTCCAGTTGGTGGCCTGCACGGCAACAAAGCTGCGACCGGCGAGGTCCTCCATGAACGTGCGCGCAAGGCCCGTTTCTTCGGTGGCGTTCAACGTACGGAACGAGACTTGGTCGGCCGTCATGGGGAACGCGTCCTCACCTGCGGGAGGGCACGGCAAGGTGATGTCTTCCTCGGCATCGGCCGAATTGGTGACGAAGGCGTACGTCACCGGTGAAGCAGCACGGCCCTGATACACGGAGAAGGCCATGAACGCGGCAACGCCAAGAATCACTATGAGCACGCCAAAGATGATGATCTGGCGGTCGCGGCGGCGCCGCTTAATGACCTCGGCCTTGGTGGCAAGGCGTCCGGAGTTTGCCACGTTCACCTTCTTGAGTCGGAGACCAGTTGGCGGAGGATGGGGGATTCGAACCCCCGAGGGCTTGCACCCAACACGCTTTCCAAGCGTGCGCCATAGGCCACTAGGCGAATCCTCCAAGCCCCGTAATGGTAGCGGAGGTATGCGGCTCGGTCTAAACGCGCCTGTGACCGTAGACTAGAAGGCGACCCCTCACGTGGCGTCATCTCGCCCAACTCCCCCAGGTAGGGAACTAAGCAAGGGTAAGCGGGCTCTGTCGGGTGCGTGAGGGGTCCTTGCATGCCCGCTCAACGCTCGGGGCCTGCGCGGCGCTCCCCGGCGTCGGTGCCAGCCTTGGGATGGCCCGGTGCGAGTGTGGGCGCGCGCTACTAGGCTCGGGGGCGTGACAACCGCCTTGTACCGCCGCTACCGGCCTGACGTGTTCGCAGATCTCGTGGGCCAAGAACACGTCACCGAGCCTTTGATGCAGGCGTTGCGATCAGATCGCGTGGGGCATGCGTACTTGTTCTCGGGACCGCGCGGGTGCGGCAAGACCACCTCCGCGCGCATCTTGGCCCGCTGCCTCAACTGTGTGGAAGGGCCCACGGACACTCCCTGTGGGACGTGTGATTCCTGCGTGGAATTGGCGCGTGGGGGCTCCGGTTCGGTGGACGTCGTGGAGATTGACGCGGCCTCACACAACGGTGTGGATGATGCCAGGGACTTGCGTGAACGCGCCGCCTTCGCGCCCGCACGAGACCGCTACAAGATCTTCATCCTCGACGAAGCCCACATGGTCACCACCCAAGGCTTCAACGCGTTGCTCAAGCTCGTTGAGGAACCCCCACCGCACGTGCGATTCATCTTTGCCACCACCGAGCCGGACAAAGTCATTGGCACTATCCGGTCGCGCACGCATCACTATCCCTTCCGTTTGGTTCCTCCCAACGTGCTCACCGGATACCTGCAGCAACTGTGCGAGGCTGAAGGCGTCACAGTGGGCTCCGGCGTGCTGCCCTTGGTGGTGCGCGCCGGTGGTGGTTCGGTGCGTGACTCGCTGTCTGTGCTCGACCAGCTCATGGCAGGCTCAGGCGACGGCGGTGTGACCTACGAGCGAGCCATTTCACTGCTGGGGTTCACCGATGCAACCCTGCTGGACGATGCCGTGGATGCCGTAGCGGCATCGGACGGTGCCTCCTTGTTTTCAGTGGTGGCGCGGGTTATCGAAACCGGGCATGAACCTAGGCGGTTTGTTGAGGACCTGCTCGAGCGGTTGCGCGACCTGGTGGTGTTGGCAGCATCTGGCGCCGCTGGCGAGCGCGCATTGGGAGAGCTCCCCGAGGATCAAGCTGAGCGTATGCGCGACCAAGCCCGACGCTTGGGGCTGGGCCGTGGTTCCCGCGCTGCTGACTTGGTGAACGACGCCCTGACGTCCATGGTGGGTGCCACCTCTCCACGGCTGCATCTTGAACTGTTGTGCGCGCGGATAGTGGCTGCTGACTCGGTCTCTATGGCCGGGGTCGCTCCGGCGGCTCCAGGGGTGAATTCTGAGTCGCACGCAGCCTCGATCGCGCGATCAGAACACACCCCTTCCGCCGCCTCTGCGCCTGTCTCGCCTCCTGCTTCCCTTCCAGAGCAGGCTCCAGCCGCTTCTTCCGCTTCGTCTCCTTCGAATTCTCGGGCGCAGGCTCCCGTCGCGTCCCGTTCAGCAACGGCTTCCGAACGCCCCACCTCCAAGGCCGCCGCGCCTTCGCCCGCCACCGCACCGTCAGCACCGGCATCGGCAACCGAACCCGAGGTGGTTCGTGCTCCCAGTGGGGACGTTGCCAGCGGGCCGGAGGATGCTGAACTGGTGCGGCGGCGCTGGGCAGAGGTGCTCGGCACTCTTGAACGCAGGCGTGTCACGTGGGCCATGGTGAGCCAGTCCGCGCAAGTAGCAAGCGTTGAAGGGGGCGTGCTGAAGCTGGCGTTTGACAACGCGGCTCTCGCCGGACGCTTCTCGGGTGGCGAGCATGCCGAGAATCTGGCGCTCGCCGTGCGAGAGACGTTGGGACTTCACGTGCGCGTCGAGGCTGTGACGGGCCCGGGGGCCGTGACCGGGCCCATGCCAATATTGCCTGCCACCACGGCGAACATCCCGGTGGTGACTGACGGCCCACCAGAGCCTGACGAACCTGAAGAAGACGAGATCAGCGAAGACGACGCCGATGCTCCCGATGCCCAGCTCTCCGGTGCTGAGGCCGTGGCCAAGCTCCTGGGCGGAACAGTGATCGAGGACTCATGACGGACGCAGAGGCAGCGCCACCGGCCCGAAAGCGGAAATGGGCAGTGGTAGGCGCAATCGTGGCCGCTGCGGTGGCATTGTTCTTCATCGTTGTAGGCGACGGGGTCGAGACCCGTGGAGAGGGCATCGTCCGTGCTGTCATCGCCCATGGTCACAGCCTCACATGGGCGCTGCTGTCGGGGTCGCTCGCGGCGTATGCAATCCCCGCGGCTCCGCGGCGGCTCTCGAGCGTCTTTGGGTACCTGGCAATCGCGAGTTACCTGATCTTCCTTGCAGCAGTGTTGTTGACCCCGCAGTCTTCGTGAAGCGCGCCTGAGTTTCACAGTGCCCCGCCACGCTTACGCTGGTGGGCATGTATGACGGCGCCGTGCAGGACCTCATTGACGAACTGGGACACCTCCCAGGCGTCGGTCCCAAGAGCGCCCAACGTATTGCCTTTCACTTGCTGAGCGCCGATGCCGCCGACGTGCAACGGCTAGTCGAGTCCATCACCACCGTCAAAGAGAAGGTCCGCTTCTGCGTGACGTGCGGCAACATTGCCGAGTCAGAGCAGTGCCGCATTTGTGCGGACCCGAGGCGGGCCGATGACGTGGTGTGCGTGGTCGAGGAACCCAAGGACGTGGTGGCGATTGAGCGCACCCGTGAGTTCCGCGGGCGGTATCACGTGCTCGGTGGGGCCATCGATCCCATGAACGGCGTGGGGCCTGATGACCTCCGCATCCGCGAGCTCCTCTCGCGACTTGGCGACGGCGCGGTCACCGAAGTGATCATCGCGACCGACCCCAACATCGAGGGTGAGGCAACTGCCACCTACCTGACGCGCATGCTGGCGCCACTCGGCTTGACGGTGTCGCGCCTGGCATCGGGCCTGCCCGTAGGCGGCGATCTCGAGTACGCCGACGAGGTCACGCTGGGCCGCGCTTTTGAGGGCCGGCGCACGGTCTCTTAAGCAACACGCACGCCGGCCCTAAGGTCAAGCGACTCGAGTACCTCCACGAAGATTGCGGTACGGCACCCGTAGTCGATTCACGGTGAGCCACATGGAACCAATCAAGAGCGCGCCGTAAACACCCAGGCCAAGCCAGGGATTGCGTTCGTATCCCGCCGCCTCGTACTGCCGTTCCATCCAGCGGTCACCTCCGCCGTCCGGGTTGGCGCACCAGTCGATGCTCTGCGTGGGCATGGGGCCCATTTGGGCATCGGCGACATTGGCGTGGATGGTCTGGAACAGACCCTGGCTCACATCGCCGCGCTTGAACGCCTCGATGTCGATCACGGGCGCCGTCTCGGACACCACTACAAAGGGGTTGATGAGGAGCAGCCATGCCAACCGGTCGGTGTGGGTGACGTACTCGTCGTAGGTGACCTCAATGCACGGCAAGTCCGCTTCCGAGAACGAGGGATCGTTCCAGTCCTCCTCGGTGGCGAGGTTCCAATCCCTCTCCATGTTGGTCACCGGAACCGACTCCGACACCAACGGGGTGAGGACCCCAAACAGCACTAGCGAGCCCAGCACCAGGAATCCCACCGTGAGATGGGCAAGTGCCACGGACGCGATGGCGCGGGCCGCGATGGACGACCACGCCAGTCCCACGGCGGTGGTCACCAACACCACTCCGAGGATGGTGGAAACCATCACCATCACCTCGCCAATGCTCCATGAGGCCTTGAAGTACGAGTACACCAAGAACGGCAGCAAGGTCACGAGCGCGATGACCGCTACGGCCCAAGACGCGATGAGCTTGCCCAGCGCAATGTCCCCGGCGGTGAGCCTGGTCATTTGCAAAGGAGCGAGCACACCTTCAGTGGAATCGCCGTTCACCGAAGTTGCCGCGAGTGACGCCCCAATGAGGATGCCCAGGCCCAACACCAAGAGCAGGTTCAGTTCCAGCGGGATGGTCGTGGCACCCGGGCCAGAAAGCGCAGTAACCAGTAGCGAAAGGACCACCACAATGCCGCATGTCAGGCCGTAGAACAGCCACCCTTTGCGGGAGGGGCGGCGGCGAATGAGTTCAATCTTTGTCGCCAAGCCGATGCCCGGGAGGGTGGGAAGCCATCGGTTGCCCTTGGGCGGTTCGCTCGTGGGGCGGGGTGCGCGGGTGGTGGCGGTTGCGGTGGTCATCGACGCTCCTCATTCATGGCCATGTATGTCTGTTCAAGGGCGGAGCCTGCGGAAGCGAAGGAGTCCACTTCAACACCCGCTTTCACGAGCGCGGCGAGCACGGCCGCTGCTTGCGCACGGTCTGCGATGGACACACCCGCCGCAGTCTCGAGGTCCTCGGCTTCGATTCCTTGCGCTGCGAGCGCCTTCAGAAGCGCACTGTGATCCAGGGCTGTCACGCGGTAACGCAATCGCGCTGCTGCGACCATGGCATCGGCCTCTTCGCCAAGAGTGCGTCCCTTGGACATGAACACGGCGTCGTCCACCATCTCGTCCAGTTCGCTGAGAACGTGAGAGGAGACCAGCACTGCGCGGCCCTCTGCGGCAAAGCCCCTCACCAACTGTCGCAACTCGACGCGAGAGCGTGGATCCAGACCGTTGGCAGGCTCATCCAAGAGCAGCACGCTCGGGTCGTTGACCAAGGCACGCGCTAGCGACAACCGCTGCTTTTGACCCCGTGACAACACCCGCGCTGGGCGGTCAGCAAACTCACTGAGGTGCACGGTGGCGAGCAGTTCCAGCCCGCGTTCGCGTGCCTCCTCCTTGGTGCGCCGATACGCCTCGCCAAACAAGGTGAGCGACTGCAAGCACGTCAGGTTGTCCCATACGCCCAACTGGTCGGGCATCCAGCCGATGGACGTACGCACGGCGGT
>JAEYYZ010000095.1 GCA_023428185.1 Actinomycetes bacterium | reverse complement strand
ACCGCGCGCTGGGGTGTTGCTCAGCTTGTGGAGGGCGTGGACGTGGAGGTCCCAGACTTCCCCATGGGGGACGAAGACCTCACCGACGACAACAAAGTGTGCGTGGTGACCGCACCTGCAAGCGCTCAACAGGGAACCGCTGTGACCTTGACACTGTGCCCCGAGTACGCCGGCGATGATGTGGACGTCTACATCTACTCCGACCCAGTACTCATCGGCGGCGGTACCACCTCGGGAGCGGCAACGCTCTCCGTGACGATTCCGGCAAACACCGCCCCCGGTGTGCACAAGCTCGCTGTCTACGACGTGGACGGATTCTTGATCGGCTGGACGGATATCACGGTGGTGCTGGCCGCAGGAGCACTGGGTGACACCGGAGCTCACGTCACCGGAGCGGCCCTCCTTGCAGCCGTTCTGGTGCTCTTCGGCGGGTTTGCTCTGTGGAGCCGCCGACGCATCGCGCCAAAGCTCGCTCTGACGTAGCGACAGAGCTGCTTGACGCGACCTGGGGAGGACGAAACTGCGCTCGTCCTCCCCAGGACCGGTGCCCTGTGCGTGTGGGCGCTAGGACTCGCGGTTGCGCAGCACATCGGCCACGTTTTCGCGATCGTCGCGCTTGGCTGCCACCCAATGCCGATGCTTTCCGGCGCCTCCCAACGGACTCGACCACTCACCCTCCACGATGAGTAAACGTGTTCCGGGCTTCTCAAGCCACGCCAACACCAACTCGCTTTCTTCCACGAGCGGGGCGGCGGCTTCAGTGAGCTCATCCCAGGCTTCGCTCAGCCGCCGTGCCACGTCCCACACGCCACGCTCCACTGTCGCGGAGCCCGTCAGGGCACCGTCTGCCACGGCGACGACCTCCCACGCTCCCGCGCTCCGTCTAGCGGCCACTACGCGACACTGCGCGATTCCCCTGAGCCGCTGCGACCGCAATTGACCTGCTATTGCCGCGGAGAGCCCATCTCGAAGTTCCGCAGCGCGTTCATACTCCAAGCGTTCCGAGTGCGCCGAAATAGCTTCTGCGATCACTGAAACCACAGGTGAGAGGTCTTGCTCCAAGG
Source organism: Actinomycetes bacterium (assembly GCA_023428185.1). Taxonomy (GTDB): domain Bacteria; phylum Actinomycetota; class Actinomycetes; order Actinomycetales; family Demequinaceae; genus Demequina. The sequence goes on along the minus strand of JAEYYZ010000095.1, from coordinate 2,722 downwards.
CGTGCGCCACTGCCTGCGCCGTGGAATCGTAGCCAGATGGTTCGCCCAACACGCACGGTGCGGCGCAACTGCCCAACTCTTTGAGAAGGCACGCCCGTGCGCCCGCGCGGGGCGTGATGGGCAACTTGGTGGTGCAGGTGCGGACGCCCAGAGCTCGTTGGACGGTCTCGATAGCCAGGGTCGCTTCGTATGAACCCCGCATGGGCCCGATGCTTGGCGCAGCCACCGCAGACGCCGCTCGCGTCACGCTGAGGCGTGGATATCGCTCTGCCGTCAACCGCACCCATGGGGTGCGTTCCGGGCGCGCTGAACGCCTGTTGTAGCGGGGCTTGTGCTGGTGAATAAGTCGCACTTCGAGGATGGTGGCCTCTAGTGCAGTGGGCACCACGTATGTGTCTACTGAGGTCGCAAGGGTGAGCATGTCGCGAATGGAGCGTCGTTGCTCTGCGTTGGTGAAGTAGGACTTCACTCGCGACCTCAAGTTCTTGGATGTTCCCACGTAGAGGTGCTCTCCTCGAGGTCCTCTGAACACATAGACGCCGGGCGCGGCGGGAACCGAGTCCGCCATGGGGGCCTTCTTGCGGAGCGCTTCAGGCATCGTGTTGCGAAGCGTTGCCAGATCGTCCCTGTGGGTGATGCCAAAGCGAGCCAATCGCTCGAGCATCCCGTGAAGCACCTCGCTGGTGGCCCGTGCGTCGTCGAGAGCGCGGTGATTGGGCGTGACGGTGGTGCCAAACAACCGCGCGAGGGTCGCGAGTTTCTTATTGGGTGCTTCATCTTTGGTGGTCGCGCGGCGAGCAAGCACCACTGTGTCGATCACTTCATTCTTGGGCCAGGCGTAACCGTGTTCCCTGCACGCCGCTTTGAGAAATCCCACGTCGAAGGGCGCGTTATGCGCCACCAGTACCGCGTCCCCAAGGAATTCGAGAAACGACGGCAGCACCGCTTCAATGCGGGGAGCTGCCATGACCATCGCATCCGTGATGCCTGTGAGCGACACGATCATGGGCGGAATGGGGCTTCCGGGGTCCACAAGCGTCTGGAACTCGCCAATGACCTCGCCGCCGCGCGTCTTGACTGCGCCTATCTCCGTGATGCCTGCACGGCCGGGTGCTGCGCCCGTGGTCTCGAGGTCCACCACCACAAACGTGGTCTGATGCAGCGGCTCGCCAATGTCAGCGAAGGTGGGCTGCAACGCGATGGTCATGACGCCACGGTACGTGGCCAGGCTGACACGGTGCACCCCGCACCGTGAGGACGCAGCTGTCCATGTCAGTCCCCGTCTTTACCGTGGAAGCATGATCATCGACTGTGATACTTGTGAGGTGCGCGGCAAGGCGTGCACCGATTGCGTCGTCACGTTCCTTGCCATCCCGGTGCGTTCGCAGCGCCCAGTGCGCGTCGAATTCGACGACGACCAAGCCTCCGCTGTAGCGGCGCTATCAGCTGGAGGCTTGGTCCCGCCTCTGCGGTTGGTCTCGAACGGCTAGTCGCCAGCGGGTGCTTGGGAGTACAAGGCGTCCACGGCGTCGGCGTAGTCGGCCATCACTTGAGCGCGCTTGAGCTTCATAGACGGCGTGAGGTAGCCGTTGGCCACGGTGAAGTCCTCCAGCACAATCTCCCAGCGCCTAATCGACTCCGCGCGCGACACCACCTTATTCGCGCGCGCCACAGCGCGGTCTAGGTGCTCACGAACCACCTCGTTCTTGGACGCTTCCTCCACCGTCATGGCTGGTAGACCCTTTCCCTTGAGCCAGTTGGGAAGAGCCTCCGCATCGATCGTGATCAGTGCGCCAATGTACGGCCGCGCATCTCCCACGACGACGCACTGGGAAATCAGCGGGTATGCCCGCAAGCGGTCCTCGAGCACGGCGGGAGCCACGTTCTTGCCACCGGCGGTAACGATGATCTCCTTCTTGCGGCCCGTGATGGTGAGGAAGTTGTCCTCATCCAAGGTGCCAATGTCACCTGTGGCGAGCCAACCGTCGGCGGTGAAGGATGCCTTGGTGGCCTCTTCGTTGCGGTGATAACCAGCAAAGATGATGTCACCGCGCAACAAGATCTCGCCGTCTTCAGCGATCTTGAACTCGAGTCCCGGCAAGGGGGTGCCGACGGTTCCGATCTTGGTGTGGCTCGGCCGGTTGACTGTGGAGGCAGCTGTGGTCTCGGTGAGACCGTAGCCCTCGAGCACGCGCAATCCGAGGCCGCGGTAGAAGTGGCCGAGGCGGGCGCCCAAAGGAGCCGAACCGGAGATTGCCCAATGCGCGTTCCCACCGAGCACTGCAACGATCTTGCTCAGCACCAACTTGTATGCAATCTTGTGCCGCAACTTCAACGCGGCACTGGGGCCGCCCGGCGTGTCCAGCGCCTCGGAGTACTCGATGGCTTGCTTGGCGGCCCAGCGGAAGATCTTGACTTTTCCACCCGCAGCGGCCTTTTGCTCGGCGCTGTTGTACACCTTTTCGAACACACGCGGGACTGCCAGCACAAGAGTTGGTTTGAAAGTGCCCAGGTATTGCACCAGTTTTGTGGGGTCAGGGCAGAAGCCGATGACCGTTCCAGCACCAAGCAACACCACCTCAACGAGGCGCGCAAGCGAGTGGGCGAGAGTCAAGAACAGCACAGTGCTGGCTCCCGGCTGGAACAAGACGTCCTCGAGTTCCACAGCGATGCCTGCGTAGTGGCGAACAAAGTGAAAGTGGTTGAGACGCACTCCCTTGGG
>JAEYYZ010000218.1 GCA_023428185.1 Actinomycetes bacterium | reverse complement strand
ACTCGGCCGAGACGGCGCGCGTCACTTTCGCTTCTTCGAGCACTGCCAGCTGTTGCGCGCTTGCGCCGCCATCACGAGCTTCTATAAGAACGCCTTCGACGAGGAGGTCGAACGCGGCCACCCCGTCATCGAGTGGTTCGGGAGCCGCCTGGCAAGCGCTCAGCGTGAGGATGGTCAGTGCGCACATGGCCGATGCGGCTAACAGAGAATTCGATCGGGCTTGGCCGGGTAGTTTGGGCATCTCTCTTTCCAAGATAGGGGCGGACCAACATCTAGCGCTCCGGCCTGCGGCACAGAACTACTCTGCCACAGGCCGGAGCAGGGAGTCAGGCACTACTTGTAGGCGACGTAAGCCGTGGTGTTCTGACCGCCAGCATAGGCGGAACTCGCACCCCAGACCGTAGGTCCAGTGACGGTGCCGCCCATATAGCGCACGCGCACACCCACGCTGCCCGAGCAACTACCGTCGGAGGCAGTGGCCGCGTGAGCGTAGATCGTCGTGACTAGACCACATCCGTCGACCACCGGGCACCAGGAGTACGTCAACCATCCAGAGTTCCCTGCAGACGCCGGTGTAGCGAGGACCACCATGGCCATGAGAACTGCACCAATCGTCGCGAATAGCTTCTTCATTCCCCACCCTCTCGTTAGGTACCAATTGTTACGTGCGGCCCGGACTCATCCTTTGGAGCGCGGGCCTGTCAAACGCTAGTGCGCGAACGGGAGGGGGGGGCAAGCCCCCAGAAGTGGTGTATTTCCGGGACTTTTCAGGGACCTACGTGTTGGTGGGGGCGAGGGCATCGGCGTGTTCGACGGCGATGGCTACTTGGGCTTCGCGGAACCTCTCGGCTCGCTCTACTGTGCCCTGGAGGGGTGCTACGTCCGATGCTGATTCCAGCGGGGATTGCGAGGCCGCGCGCACGGCGAGCACGCCGCCGGCGACTAGCGGTGCGATGAACGCGAGCGACACCGCGATGGCGGTGCCTGCGCTGCGTGTGCGTTTCATGTACCTGAGGCCCCCTCTAACAGCGGTGTCTTGGTACGGACTCTATCCAACGTGAACCGTCGAACGCGGCGAGTCCACTCCGGCGAGGAGTCAAAGCTAGCCGAGTTCAATGAGATTGAGTTGCTCGTAGCAGTTTTGCTCGTCGGCGCTCCGAGCGTGCTCTCGGTCCGCGATTACGAGCTCGGACCAGTCTGCTTTCTCATCCACGTTCACGCCCTCTGCGTGCAGGCAGGCGACAAACTCCGCGCGACGCTCCTCACGCATGGCGTCAGTTTCCTCGATTGACGGCTGGATTTGGTAGGCATACTCGAGGAACCGCGCGTGAACATCCATACACCTATCGGCTTCATCAAGTAGGGCGTTAAGAGCATCGGAACGGGGAATGCCACCGTAGAGGTACTTGATCTCGATCCATGAACCGTGATCGAGGCGTTGCTCCTCGACGATGTCAAACCCGAGGTCGCGCACGCAGGCGATCTCCGCGTCTTTCGCCTGCACGTACTGCTCGAAAGTGATCGACTTGTCAGAGGCGAGCGCTTGTTCCAGCGCGGCGATCTGTGCGTCCGAACTCTGCATTTTGCGGGCTTCTTCGAGCAACTCTTCAAACTGGGCTCGTACCGAAGGCGCCAGACCGCCACTGGGCTCCTCAGATGCCACACAACCCGAAAGCACGAGCGAGAGCAAGCCAACTGAGAGCACACGACTCCGGGTCGCGTGCGTTACTGACGCTAGTTGCATGATTCGATCAGGTCTGCCACGGGTTGTAGGCGCATGAGATGTTCGACAAGTGGCTACAGAACCGGAACCGTTGCAGTTGGTACTGCGAAGGAAGCGAATAGCCCACTTACTTGGTGCCCCCAGGAGGAACGTCGAATCGCGTACCCGTCTCATAGTATGGGGTGTTGGGATCGCCTGTTACGAACCATTCGCCTTGGATCTTGTGGACCCTGCACGATCCAGCAGGTTGATAAGTGCTCGCATGGTCGTAGGTGTAGTTGCCTGAGGCTGTCGCCCAGCAACCGTTCTCGGCGGCGGCAGGCAGTCCCACAACTACTACGAGTGATGCGACTTATTGCGTCCGGCTCTGAGCGCAGATCAACCAGCAGGCAGGATGAGCAACCAGGGTGATCCGCCCTCGATGGCTACACCAGGCTTCTGACCTTGAGTCCACCACTTGGCCTCGTAGGGCACCAGGTCTAGCAACACGCGGTCGCCTGCTACGTAGACCTCCTCGGCATCCCAATCCGGGTAGCTGCCAGCAGGCAGCGTGGGCAACGGCGCGGGCTTGTCACCAGGCAGCACCGGTCCCAGCAGGGTCCATGGCGAGTCGTAAGGGTTGGCCACCGCGGTGTCAGGAGCGAAGCCGCTGGTCCAGTACCGCGCCTCGTACACGTTCTTGCGCCACACGATCTTGGTCCCGGCAGGGTAGGTGCCCAGCGGTTCCCAAATGGGGTACGGACTCTTGGCCGGATCATCGACGATGTCCGCCGGGGCTACCGGTGCGGCCGCGGCCTGGGTGGGGGACACGGACGGTGACGCGCTGGGGTCCGGTGTATCGGCCTGGCGCACCTGGCCGGCAAGCGGCAGGTCAAGCGCGAGCGTCTCAGCAAAACTCACGCCACCTTGATCCACACCGCTGCAGTTGTCTTGAACCACTGTGGTGACAGTGGGCAACGGAGCCACGCACGTGGTGTCGCGGTTGAGCGACCACATGGAGACCAAGCCCACGCCATTGTCGCGCGCAAACTGGTTGACCGCCTCGGCATCGGCCAGAGTGAAGCGCTCGGTCTCGACGTCGTTCTGACCGATCATCACCGTGATGCCCACGCGAGTCCACGCGTCCCGCACACTCAACTGCTCACCAGCCGCAGCAAACAGGCGCGTGACTTGAGCGTGTAGCGCGTTCGCCGAATCCACAATGGTGTCCGACTGCGGATTGCTCGCAGACGTGGTGAGGCCAAAGACCATGGCCATGCCATTGACGCCCGTGACCTCCACGCCGGCATCCAGCATCCCGGAAACCACTTGCTCGCCCTCGGCAGTGAGGCCTTGCGGGCCCACGGGCAGGGTGAGCCACACGGAGAGGTCCTTGCCCGCCTCTGCGGACTCCTCTTGGAGGAGCTTGATGGCCTCCGCACGGCGCACGTTGGCGGCATCGTCCGCGAGAGCCGCGCCCTCGATGTCGAGGTCAATAATGCTGAGTTCATAGCGGTTCACCACGGCGCGGTAAGCATCCAGAAGCCTGTTGGTGTTGTCGCACGTGACGGCAAGTTCGCTGTTAGCGGCACCACCGAAGGACACTCGTACGTCACCGCCCACGGTGCGCAACTGTTGGATACGACGGTCCAGTTCAATCTCGGACGATGCCGCGTCGAGGGAGTAGTACCCTCCCCAACTTGGCTCACACGGCTGGGCGGGATCCGCAACGATGAACGCGAGGGTCACATCCATCGCGGAAGGGTCGCTTGGGGTTTCAAAGCGGTACGGAGGCCAGGCCGTGACGTCCACGTAGGGGCTGAAGGTGCTGGGACCAGGCGTTGCGGGCGGAATCACCGCCGCCACGGTGGCCTTGAAGCCAAACCACCCAATTGCACCGAGCGCCACGAGCAAGACCAGCAACCGCAAGAACGAGACTCGAGTGCGTCGTTGCGGGCGTGCGGACGGGGAAGAGGACATCGGGATTCCTTGAGGTTCAGTCACGGTTGGTCGCAGGGCTCAGTCGCGGTGGCGGGCGCGCGTGTCACCGCGACGCGGGTGAGCTGCAGGCGCTGCGGCTACGGGCGGGGGAGTGCCGGTGGATGGGTCGTGGTCGGGGCCGTAGTAGAGGACCGATGCCCAGTCCGTGACAGGTGCGGCCGGGATAGCGTCGGCCTTTGCACGAGGCGCGCGGCGCGGTACTTGGACCCACCGCACCGCACCGAGCACCATGTCCACAATCGAGTTGCGGAAGCCCATGTACGCGAAAATGGCGTACGTGGTGAGTGTACCGTTGAGCGCCGCGAACGTGGCGTTACCCCAGTGACCCATGCGCAAGCTGTAACCCAAGCTCACAAAGGAGTAGATGGCAATCACATACGCGGCCACCACATAGAGCGCGGGTGCGGCGGTGCGGTTGGCCACTTTGGGCGTACGCGCAAACGCAATCTTTGACTTGGCGGCCGCTTGTTGGAGCGACTTGAGCGTGCCGCCCAGGTTGACGGCCAGCAAGATCAAGTTGAACGCGTAGATGCGGAACACATCCGTGCGCTTGTAGCCGAGCCGCTTGAAGTCGTGAGACATCGCCAAGAAGTACGGCAGGGCCGCAGCAACGATGATGGGGCTGAGCAACCTGTCATCAAACGGGAAAGCCAACAAGATGAGCAGACCAAAACTCGCCCAGCTAATCGAGGCCATGTAGTTGATGCGCAGCGCCACCGAGGGCCACGGCACGCGATTGCCCTCTTTGCGTCGGGCCTTCAAATACCGCAAGTACTTGGGCAGAATCAGCAAGCCACCGTTGGCCCAACGGGCGCGCTGCACCGCAAGCGCACCGTAGTCAGGAGGAGTGGCGCTGTAGCTGAGGCGCTCGGGGTAGTTGTACAGCGACCAGCCATTGGCGATGAGGTCGATGCTGGACTCAGTGTCTTCAATCACCGTGTGGTCTTGCACGTAGCGCTTGACTTCTTGGCCCTGGACGTACGAGATTTCCACGATGTCATCAAGCGCCTTCTTGCGGATGACGGCGTTGGCGCCCACCCAGAAAGTGGCGTCGTGGTAGGACATGCCCTGGTGCAGGATGTGCTGAATATCCGTGGTGGCTGCGGCCATGCGCTCCAGGCGCGTGGGGCCCGCGCGGAACGAGGAGTACGGCGTCTGGATCACGCCAATGCGCTCGTTGCCCGGCAGTTCCATGTGGTGCACCAAGCGCAAGCAATACTCGCGCAGCAGCACGCTGTCCGCGTCCAGGGTCAGCAAGTAGTCCGAGTCCGGAACGTAGATGCCGTCCGCCGCGCCGGGTTCCGCGTCTCGCAACACCGGGCCTAGGCGGGTCTCTACCCGCCGCACTGTACGACCCATGAGCCCCAAGTACGCGTTGAGGTTCATGGCCTTGTTCGCGTCATGGGGGAGGTTGACGTAGGCCTTGCGTTCAAATGATGAGACGCGTACGTCGAAGGTCCACATCAAGCGTCGGCACAATTGCACCAAGCGAGTGGCGGGGAGTGCCGCGCCCTCGTCCAGCGCAGCAAAGAGCGCCTTGGACACTGCTTCAAAGTCGCGAGCTAAGCCGCCCAGGACTTCCTCGGCCACAAAGTCATCGGCGTTGTTTGTGCGCGGGTAACTGGCCTCTTGATCACGCAACCACTGAGCGGCCCACACAAAGTCGAGCGCAAGGGTGCGGATCTGCTCAGGCGTGCCGGGGCCCCCCGCAGCGGCGGCGGCTTCGTAGGTGGCGAACTCCGCGCAGAATCGCTCGTAGGGTTCGCGGAACAGCTCGGTCAGTTCGTGCGGCAGGTCGCGGCAGCCAGCAAGGCTCGCGGCGGCAGCGGGCGTGGACGGGTTGGGCGGATCGTCTAGGAGCAGCACCACACGCATGTCGGGGTACTCCTGAAGCGCTGCCGAAAGGAGCGTGCCCCGCACTACCTGAGGGTCCTCCGCGTAGGAAGGCACCAACACCGTGAGAGAAGGCTGAGACGCAGACATGAACGCGTCAATCTCCGCGCGCGGAATGCGTGCGTGGCTGCGTGAGCGGTAGAGCGAACCCTGGCGCGCCAGCAAGTAGTTGAACGTTGAGAAGATCAGGCCACCCATCACCAAGATGTAGGCGATGGATTGCCACGTGTAGGTGCTACTGCGGATGCCGTCATCAATGACTTGCGAAACGATGGTGGTGGCAAGGTAGGCCACAAAGCAGACCACGGTGGTGACGAGCGCAAGACCGCCCAGCCACGTGGCTGCGGTGCTTGCGGGCTTCTCGATAGCCGGGAGCGGTGGCCGGGGTTTCTCGGCTCCCCACTGGCGGCGGCGTCGGCGAACCGGCTTGGCAGGAGGTGCAAGTTCGGCGGATTGCTCCCCAGACTGTTCCAACTGTTCCAGAGGATTGTCATGGTCCGCGGAACCCTGCGGGTGCGGTGGGGTATCGAGTGGGTCTTCCACTGAGGGCACGGCGGTGCCCTGAATCTCGTTTAACACGGGCCTCAGCTACATATCGTGCAGGGTGGTCACTGCGTGGGACGGCGCATCGACCGCAAGGCGCGGCAACAATACGTACGGGCCACACATTACCTCTCCACTACCTGGGGCGATAGGTGGAAGCCCAAATCATTCCGGTATGGGTGATTTGTACCCGCGTGCCGTGAGTGTGGCGCATCTGAGAGGCCTCGCACCATTAGCATCGGCGCATGACAACTACGCCTGCGATCGCCGCCCGCCACCTCCTCATCAAGCAACGATTCACCCTGGGTGTGAACCGCTACGAGATCCGTGAATCGGATGACATGAGGACCGAAGGCGCGTTGATTGCCATGGCCCAACAGAAGCGCTTCAAGCTCAAAGAAGAGGTCATCTTCTTTGCCGACGAGGCCCGCACGCAGCGAGTGTTCAGTTTCAAGGCCCGCAACATCATGGACCTCAAGTCCGTGGCAGACATCTTTGACGCCAACCAGCAGGTCCTAGGTAGCTTCCGCAAGGACTTTGGCGCCTCGTTCATCCGCTCCACGTGGTTTGTGCAGCAGAACGGGCAGGCCGAACTGCGCGGCGAGGAGCGCAGCCTGGCAGTGGCAATCCTGCGTCGCGTCATGGACATCGCATGGGTGCCGTACCACTTTGACTTTGTGAGCGCCGACGGCCGTCTGGGCTTCTCCGTGGTCAAAGGCTGGGGCATCCGCGACAAGTACTTGGTCTCCATCTACGACGCGAGCCTCGACAACCGCGTGGTGGGCGCCATGGCCGTGGCATTGGACTCGTTGCAGAACCGGTAGGTCGCTCAACCGACCCATGGGCCGAGCACGCAGGCAGCGCACCTTCAGGTAGCGGCCGCTCGGTAGTCTTGGGCCATGCGCATTCTGGTGACCGTCAAGTTCACGCCCGACCTCCAGTCCAACCGCTCTTTCACCGACGGCACGGTCACTCGCACCGCTGACGACGGCTCCATGAATGAGTTGGACGAGAACGCGGTTGAGGCCGCACTCCAGTTGGTGGAGGCGGCCGGCGAGGGTGAGGTCTACGCGCTCACCGTAGGCGGCGCCGACGCCGTGGCCGCCGTGCGCAAGGCCCTTCAGTTGGGTGTGCAGCATGCGATTCACGTGAGCGACGACGCCGTGGCCGGGTCAGATGTCTTTGGCACCGCCAAGGTGTTGGCCGCCGCAATCCGCAAGGTGCACGAGGAAGCGCCCCTTGACTTGGTGATCACGGGCATGGCTGCTCTCGACGGGCTGACCTCGATGTTGCCCACCGCGCTCGCGGCGGAACTTGAGTGGTCTCAGCTAACCCTGGCATCGGCACTGCGGGTGGATAGTGCGGCAGGGACCGCGACCATCGACCGCCACTTGCCTGACGCGCACGAGACCGTGACCGCGCCGCTGCCCGCCGTGGTGTCGGTGACCGACGAGGCCAACAAGCCGCGCTACCCCAACTTCAAACTCATCATGGCCGCGCGTTCGGCGCCCGTGACGGTGTGGAGCCTTGGCGACATTGGGGTGGACCCGGTCCAGGTGGGTGCCATGGCTGCGCGGACCTCTGTTCTTGAGGCGGTGCCGCGTCCTCCGCGCGAGAACCGCGTGATCGTGACCGACACAGGGGAGGGCGGCAAAGCCTTGGCCGCGTTCCTGGTGGAGAGGGGGCTCGCATGAGCGACACGCTTGGTGTGGTGGCGGTTCTCGCCGAGCAGCGCGATGGCGCGCTCGCGGGGCCCACTCTTGAGGCTTTGACGTTGGCGCGGTCCCTGGGCACGCCAGTGGTGGTGTGGTTGGGTGCTGGGCCCAGCGCCGACGATGCGGCTCAGTTGGGTGCGTACGGCGCCACCGAGGTGCGTGTGGTTGAGGTGGGCGAAGCCGGGCGTTTGCCTGTAGTTGCGGCCGCGGCCTTGGCCGGTGCGGTGGCGGATGCTGACGCGCTCGTGGTGATTTCGACGTTTGTGAACAAGGAGATCGTCACGCGGTACGCGATGGCCACCGGTGCTGGCGTAGTGGTTGATGCAGCGGGCGCAGAGGTAGTTGA
>JAEYYZ010000157.1 GCA_023428185.1 Actinomycetes bacterium | reverse complement strand
GCGCGAGGGGGGACTTGAACCCCCACGTCCGAAGACACTGGAACCTAAATCCAGCGCGTATGCCAATTTCGCCACTCGCGCGCTCGTCAAGGATACGCGGCTAATCCAATCCCAGGTCGCGCCGCAACCGCTGGACATGGCCAGTGGCCTTGACGTTGTAGAACGCAGCGCTCACGCGACCCTCGCCGTCGACCACGACGGTAGACCGGATGGTGCCGGTCACGAGGTTGCCGTAGAGGTTCTTTTCGCCCCAGGCGCCGTAGGCGTTCTGGATCGCTTGGTCTGGATCTGACACCAAGGCGAAGGTCAAGCCTTCCTGTGCCCGAAACTGAGCGAGCTTCTCGGGCTCATCACTCGAGATGCCAACAACGGTGTAGCCCTGCGCGTTGAGGTAGTCCAGTGAGTCACGGAAATCGCACGCTTGCATCGTGCACCCAGGAGTCATGGCCTCGGGGTAGAAGAACAGGATCACGTTCTTGCCGCGATGCTCTGAGAGCGTGAACGTGCCGGCATCAGTGGGTGCAGTGAAATCGGGCGCGGCTTCGCCCACCGTCAGTTGGGTCATAGTGATGGCAACGGTACCGGGCACTCGAGGATTCCCTATCCACAACTAGCCAAGATTGCGGCACGGAGGCTCAGGCTTTCGCTAGTGTCAGTACAGACACGAGGGGGTAGTCCATGGTGACTGGCGTAGGTGGCCGATACCGGTGCGTTGCCTGTGAGCAACTCATCCATCTGACGGACGATCGCCGTTGCGAACTCTGTGGTGTTTCGTACGCTTCCCAGGCCGCAAGTGCCGTAGTGGCAGCGGACCGCTCCCTCGCCACACTGTCTGAGCAGACGGCGACCCTTGCTCAGCGCACAGCCGAGTGGACGGCCCACCGCGAGGCGAGCCTGGCGCAACTACGGGCGACGATCCCTGCCGGATGGACACCTCGGGACTCGCTCGCCGCCGTGGATGTTGAGGCATCGGACCCCTTTGCCTTTGCGGAGCCTGAGCAGACGCCCGTTCAGCATGCAGCCCCCATGCCAGCACCGGCCCAAGCTCAAGCGCCTTTGCAGGCTCAACTCCAAGCCGCAGCCCCAGCCCCTGTGCAGACTCCTCCGGCCCACCCCGGGCTTGAGCGCCCGCGCAAGGCGGCGTCGGCGGCAATGACTGCACCTGCCCTGCTGGGTGTCTCCGGCTCTTCACTGCTGATCGCGGCGTCGATCGTCTTCGTGGCTCTCACGTGGACTGTTGTCACGCCGGTGGAGCGCGGTCTGATCGTCTCGGCCGTAGCGGTAGTGGTTACCCTCATCGCGTTGTGGCTCAAGATTTTGGGACTCACCATTTCGAGCGGTGCGGTGGGATTTGTTGCCATGAGCTTTGCGGGAACGGCCACTTTGGCGTTCTCGCGGGGCACGGACGTGCTTGGTGGTTACGACATCCCTACAGCCTTCTTGGTGGCGTGTGTAGCGGGGTTGTTGCTTGCACGATGGGGCATTCAGTGGGTGGGCTCGGCCGCCGCTTTGGCGCTCGCAGCCGCGGCAGTGGGATACACGGTGGTGGCAACTCGCGGAGCGTCTGCTCCCCCCGAACCCGGGGCAGCCGCCTCCGCCATCCGCGGTATCTGGGTGTGGGTGAGCGTGGGTTCCGTGACCGCCACTGGTCTTGCGCTTACTCACCGCCACTGGAAGTCCAGTGTCGCCAAAGTGGCCGTGCAATGGGTTTCGGTGGTGTGGCTTTCTCTTGTGGGAGCCGCCGCGAGTGTGTGGATGTGGGCTCGCGCAGGCATTCCCGTCGACGCCGCTTTCGCTTTGCTTCCCATCCTCGCGCTTGCGGTACTCGCTCGCAGGTGGCCGCGTCTCGCGGTGGGCCCTGCCGTGTTGTTGGTGACGATGCTTGCCCCGGCTTTGGTGTCTACCTGGGAGCCGGGATTGTGGCAACAAGCCACTGCGGTTGCGGTGGCGGTGGCCGCGCTCTTGGCGTGGGGTCCGTGGGCTCCGGCTGGGGTGCGCCTCCCTCTACTCGTAGGCGTGAGTCCGGGGTATGTCACCGTGGCGCTCGCGGCTGCTGTGTATTCCGTCACCATCACCGTGGTGCGCATCGTGGCAGGAACGTATGTACCGGACACCAATATGTGGGCTGGTGTTGCCGCTTTGGTGGCGGGGCTGTCGATCGCGCAGCTGCGCTTGTGGAAGCTCGACTCTCCATGGGTGAAGGCCGCCTCCGGTGTGGGTGCGGTGATGGTGGTCACCGGTATGGGCATCGTCGCGTTTGGTGTGGCCGAAGGCTGGAACCGCGACTATCACTCCTCAGTCGCGGTGACCGTGACGCTCGGTGCGGTCTTGCTCCTGCTGGTGATGCGCGTCTGGGCATACCCGCAAGCCGCGGTCCTTACCGGCATTGGAGCGTGGGCATTCCTGCTGGTGGCCGCCGGACACTCCACATGGGCCGTGGCTGTATCCGAGATCCCCTTCGCCATGGCATTACTGCTCGCTGTCGTTCCCATTGCTTTGCTCATTTACCGTGGACGCACCCGCCCGTGGTGGGGCATGGTCCCCGCCGCGCTGTTCGCCTCACTGCTCGCGGCGGCCATTGCGGGCCGGTACGACGCCGCGACACCGTGGATTGTCGCAGCCGCCGTGGGTATTGCCGCGGTGGTGTTGTGGGCGGGCCGCAGCATTCCTGCGGCATGGCGTGCGCCCGTCGCCGTGGGACTCTTGCCCGCGCTGGTAGCCGGCCTGAGCGCGAGCGTCATCACGGCAGCAGATGTCCTGGGTCGCGCCCTTTGGGGGGTGCAGTCTGGCGAACTTCAGTTGTGGATCGCTCCTGCGCTAGTCACCGCCATCGCTCTTGGAGGTTTGGCGAGGTGGCCGTTGCCCACTGGGGTGCTGGACGGGGCTGGTGTCGCAGGTGCACTGTCGGTGCTTTTGGTGGCCGGGGCAGGAGCGTTTGACTCTGCCGAATATTGGGGACATGGCACCCCAGCTGCCGTCAGTGGCTTTGGGGTGATCGCATCCCTTGGTGCCGTAGCCTTCACCGCCTTGTGGCGCTCGCGGACGGCCGCGTGGGTAAACGGCGTGGGCGCTACAGCGTTGCTGACCGTTTCCGGGATCAATGCGGTGCTCACCCTTGCGGATTCGAGTGCGTCCCTTGGGATGCCTCTGGGCTTTGCGTGCGCGGCGGTGGCGGTGCTGGTGGTGTTTGGCAAGTGGTGGCCCT
>JAEYYZ010000148.1 GCA_023428185.1 Actinomycetes bacterium | reverse complement strand
GGCGCGCTGTGGGCCACCGGAAACGGATGGGTGGCTGCGGGACTTGCCCGGGCGTTGAGGTTGGGTGGGGACTCCACGCCCAGTGAAATGCGCGCCCGTTGGCAACGTGACGCAAGCGAGTTGTTGGAGGCGTGCGCCGCCTGGGAGCGCCCCGATGGCCGCTTCCACGACGTGCTGAACGACTCTGAGAGTTTTGTGGACGGCACCGCTGGATTGATGCTTGCGTTCGCCGCGTTCACGGGCGTGGCCGACGGTTGGCTCAATGCGTCCTGGGCCGAGAGGGCGCGCCGCTGGATGGATGCTTCATTGGCCAAGGTGGGCGAAGATGGACTGGTCCGCGAAGTGTGCGGCTCACCGCACTTCATCACGCAAGGGACGTCAGCAGAGGCTCAAGCCTTTGCTTTGCTTGCGCTTACTGCAGCTGCGCGGACGGAGGCCGTCTCATGAGTGCCGAATACCCCAGCCTGGACGGCTACATTGCCGACTTCATTGCCAAGCAGCAGATGTTCTTTGTGGCCACCGCAGCGGCGGACGGGTATGTCAACGTTTCCCCCAAGGGTGGGGTGGGCACGTTGCGCGTCATCGACGACAAGACGGTGGCGTACCTGGATCTCACCGGTTCCGGGGTGGAGACAGTGGCTCATGCGCTGGCTGACGGGCGTATCACGCTCATGTGGTGTGCATTTGAGGGCCCGCCCAATATTGTGCGCATCCACGGCGCTGCTCGAGTGGTGAGCTTTGGGGATGAGGAGTGGGAGCAGTGGTACTCGCTCTTCGCGCCAAACCCGGGGGCGCGGGCAGTAGTGGTGGTGACAGCTCAACGCATCTCTGACAGCTGCGGCATGGCAGTTCCCGAGATGACGTACGTGCGTGACCGCGACCACTTGGACAGGTGGGCGCGTAGCAAGGGGCCAGAGGGCATCCGGGACTATTGGGAACGCAAGAACCTCGTGAGCCTGGACGGGTTGCCTGGTTTGCCTACTGTGCGCGAGGCATAGCGCGCCGCGCTAGCGGTTCAGGAACTCCAAGGCCGCATCTAGGCGCGGGCCGTCGATGACAAAGTCCGCTGCCGCGCGCACTGCGGGCTTGGCATTGAAGGCAATGCTCACGCCCGCCACGGCGAACATGCCGAGATCGTTTGCTCCGTCGCCTATCGCCACGGTATCCGCAGCTTCCGCTCCCACGTGGGCCGCAAACTCCAGGAGTGCCTCGGCCTTAGCCTCGCGATCAATGACAGGGCCAAGAGTGCGGCCAGTGAGCACGCCGTCCACAATCTCCAGGCTGTTGGCGCGGTAGAGCGAAACACCCAGTTCCTGTGCCAAGCCGCCCACGATCTCGGCAAAACCGCCGGAAACGAGCGCAACGTCCCAGCCTTGGTCTTGGAGAGTCAAGACCAGTTCGCGGGCCCCCGGGGTGAGTTCCACAACGTCCGCAACCTCATGAATGACCGATGCCGGTAGCCCCTTGAGGGTGGACACCCGCGCTGCGAGCGAGGCGGCAAAATCCAACTCGCCGCGCATCGCCGCTTCTGTGATTGCGGCTACTTCAGCGCGCACACCTGCGTGTTCAGCAAGAAGCTCGATGACCTCTTGAGTAATGAGCGTGGAATCAACATCCGTGACGAGCAACCGTGCCCGCCCCGTGGAGCGCGCTGAGGTCATACGACGCGAGTTCCCTTGGCCACCACGGTGAGGCCCGTCTCGGTGATGGTGAATCCGCGGGCAATGTCGGCGTCGCGATCGATGCCCACCCTGGCTCCTTCGCCCACAAAGACACCCTTGTCCAAAATGGCGCGGTGAACTTGAGCATGCCTGCCAATGTGGACATCGTCCAGCAACACGGAGTCGGAGACCGTGGACCATGAGTGCAGTCGCACTCCAGGCGAAAGCACTGAACCGGTCACCGTGGCGCCAGAGACGATCACGCCGGGGGACACAATGGAATCCGCGGCGTGCCCAAGGCGGCCCTCTTCGGAGTGGATGAACTTTGCCGGCGGCTGGGTGATGAGCCCTTGGTGCACCGGCCATTGATCGTTGTACACGTTGAACACTGGTTGCACGGCGATGAGGTCAACGTGAGCGTCGTAGTAGGAATCGAGCGTTCCCACGTCTCGCCAGTAATCGCGGTCGCGGTCGGTGGAGCCGGGAACGTCGTTGCGCACAAAGTCGTACACGGCGCACGTGCCGCGCTTGACAAAGTAGGGCACCAAGTCGCCGCCCATGTCGTGCTTGGAGGTGGCATCGTCGGCGTCGTAGGCAAGAGCCTCGAGTAGTGCGTCGGCATTCGCCACGTAGTTGCCCATGGACGCGAGAATCTCGTGCGGAGCGTCGGGCAAACCCTGCGGGTCTGCGGGCTTCTCCAGGAATGCCCGGATCCGCTCGGGGTCCTGAGGGTCCACGTCAATGACGCCAAATTGGTCCGCGAGGGCAATGGGCTGGCGAATACCGGCCACGGTGAACTCCGCGCCGCTGGCAATGTGGGCGTCCACCATCTGGGAGAAGTCCATGCGGTACACGTGGTCGGCACCGACGATCACCACAATGTCAGGCTTCTCGTCCTCAATGATGTTTTGGCACTGGTAGATGGCATCGGCGCTACCCAAGTACCAGTGCTTGCCGCGGCGTTGCTGGGCAGGCACGGGCGCCACGTAGTTGCCCAAGAGCGGAGACATGCGCCATGTGCGCGCAATGTGCCTGTCGAGCGAGTGCGACTTGTACTGCGTCAACACGATCACGTGCAAGTAGCGCGAGTTCACGAGGTTGGACAGGGCGAAGTCCACGAGGCGGAACGTTCCCCCAAAGGGCACCGCGGGCTTGGCACGGGCGGCGGTGAGCGGCATCAGCCGCTTGCCTTCACCGCCAGCGAGGACAATTGCGAGCACCTTGGGAGCAGCCATGTGCCCAGCATAGATGGCCCCTCCCCGCGCGGGTGGGGGCAGGCTCGCGTGGCGGGCACTAGCGTGGGGTCCATGCGCGTTGACATTCTTACCCGCGAGTACCCGCCCCACGTGTACGGAGGGGCGGGTGTGCATGTGGACGAACTGGCGCGAGTGATGCGCGATCACCTCGAGGTGCAGGTGCGGTGCTTTGACGGCGCCCGCGAGGCGGAGGGCGTGACCGGTTATGGCGCGCTAGGCGGAGGAGTGGGTGAGTCCTCGCTTGATGTCCTCGCTCACAACCTGCCCATGGCCAAGGATTGCGAGGGCGCCAACCTCGTTCACTCCCACACCTGGTACGCGAACATGGCCGGGCATCTGGCCAAGCAACTGCACGGGATACCGCACGTCATCTCGGCGCACTCGCTTGAACCATTGCGGCCATGGAAGGCGGAGCAGTTGGGGGGCGGTTACCGGATTTCCTCGTGGATTGAGAAGACGGCGTATGAGGCGGCCGATGCCGTGATTGCCGTGAGCGCGGGAATGCGCGCCGACGTCTTGAGGTGCTACCCGCAGGTGGACCCCGAGCGCGTACACGTCATCCATAACGGCATCGATGTGGAAGGTTGGGCCGCGCCCGCAAGCCCCGAGGACCGTGCGGCCGCCGATGCCGTGGTGGCCCATTGGGGCATCGACAGGAATCGCCCCGCCGTGGTGTTCGTGGGGCGCATCACCAGGCAAAAAGGCTTGCCCTACTTGCTGCGCGCGGTAGCGGAGTTGCCGCCAGAGGTTCAAGTGGTTTTGTGCGCTGGCGCGCCGGATACCCCCCAGATTGCCCAGGAAGTGTCCTCGGCCGTGGCCGAACTTCAGACGCGCCGTGACGGCGTGATCTGGATTGAAACGATGCTTCCCAGAGCCGAACTTGTGGCCGTCCTTGACGCGTGCACCGCATTCGTGTGTCCCTCCGTGTATGAGCCGCTTGGCATCGTGAACCTGGAAGCCATGGCTGTGGGTTTGCCCGTGGTGGGCACCGCCACCGGCGGCATCCCTGAAGTGGTGGTGGACGGCGTGACAGGGATGCTTGTGCCCATTGAGCAAGTCAACGACGGTACCGGCACCCCGCTTGACCCGGATCGCTTTGTTGCGGACCTTGCGTCAGCGTTGACCGCCATGGTCGCGGACCGCGAACGGGCGCGCGAGATGGGTAAAGCCGGGCAGGCGCGGGCGGCCGAGCACTTCTCCTGGCACGCGATCGGAGAGCGCACACGCGAGCTCTACGCCACAGTCCTGGGTGAGGCCGGGCTCGGTTAGGCTGGACTCAACATGAGTGAAGTGCTCCGGCTCGACGATGTCACGCTGAGGCGTGCCGAAAACCAGATTCTTGACGGCATTTCGTGGACAGTGTCCGCTCAAGACCGGTGGGTGATTCTGGGGCCCAACGGCGCAGGCAAGACAAGCCTTATCACCATCGCTTCCGCGCGTTCACATCCCACCACCGGCTCTGTCACGGTGTTGGGCGAGCGCCTGGGCGAGACCGATACCTTGGACTTGCGTATCCGGGTGGGTTTGTCTTCGGCTGCGCTTGCCGACAGGATCCCCGCCAACGAAACCGTGCGCGACATCGTCATGACTGCGGCTCACGGAGTGGTGGGGCGGTGGCGCGAGCAGTACGAAGTGATGGACGAACGCCGCGCCGACGACCTGCTCGCCGCCTTTGGCATCCACGCCTTCGCAGACCGTGCGTTTGAGACTCTCAGTGAAGGTGAGCGCAAGCGCGTGCAGATCGCGCGAGCCCTTATGACTGACCCCGAGTTGCTGTTGCTTGACGAGCCCGCCGCGGGCCTCGACTTCGGTGGGCGCGAGGAGTTGCTGGGCGCGTTGTCAGAGCTCGCGGGTGACCGACGCTCACCGGCCATTGTCATGGTCACTCACCACGTTGAAGAAGTGCCGCTGCACTTCACGCACGCGTTGCTGCTGAAGGCCGGGAGGGTGGTGGCTCAAGGTCCACTTGCATCCACATTGACGAGCGAGAACCTCAGCGAAACCTACGATCTCCCGGTCATCCTGCGGGAGGATAACGGCCGCTACACAGCCCGTCGCAAGTAGGAGAATGCCCGGCGCCGCCGACTGATAGCGTGGGCGCAGGAGGTAACCATGGAAGCGTCGACGTGGTGGTTCATAATTGCGGCCCTCTTGGGCATCGTGCTGGTTTTCACCGTGGAGATCACGTTTGCGATGCTCGCGGTGGGTGCCTTGGTGGCGGGGTTTGCTGTCCTGCTCGGCGTGCCCTGGCCGCTTGGCATCGTCATCTTTGCGGTAGTGAGTGCCGTATTGACCTTTGCCTTGCGCAAGCCCATGATGCGCAAGTTCAAGTCCGAGGCGCAGGTGTCGACCGGCACCGCAGCGCTTGTAGGTGAGCGTGCCCGCGCCATTGACCCTGTCACGACCAGGGCAGGCCGGGTCAAGCTCAAGGGTGAAGTGTGGACTGCGCGCACGCGTGAAGGCGAAGTCGCCGAAGACGCTTATGCGCGCGTCGTAGCAATTGAGGGCGCCACGGCAATCGTCGCGCCGGAACAGGAGTAAACGATGGAACCGTTGAATGTCCTCGCGATTGCAGCGATTGCGTTCTTCTCGCTCTTTATCATCATCTCGATCTTCAAGGCGATCGTGGTGGTGCGTCAGACCCAGGCGTTCCTTGTAGAGCGACTGGGCCGCTACGACCGCACCATGGACGCTGGCCTGCACTTCTTGGTGCCGTTCATTGACAAGGTGCGCGCCAAAGTAGACCTGCGCGAGTTGGTGTACTCCTTCCCGCCACAGTCCGTGATTACGTCTGACAACTTGGTGGTGGACATTGACTCTGTCATCTACTTCCAGGTCACCGACCCCAAGGCGGCCGTCTACGAAATCGCCAACTACATCACCGGTGTAGAGCAGCTCACCGTGACCACGCTCCGTAACATCGTGGGAACCATGGACTTGGAGCAGACGCTCACAAGCCGTGACCAGATCAACGGCCACTTGCGCGGAGTGCTTGACGAGGCCACTGGCAAGTGGGGCATCCGCGTAAACCGCGTGGAACTCAAGGCCATTGAGCCGCCCATGTCCATCAAGGACTCCATGGAAAAGCAGATGCGCGCTGAGCGTGACCGCCGTGCCGCAATCCTCAACGCGGAGGGTGTCAAGCAGTCGCAGATCCTCACCGCTGAAGGTGAGAAGCAGTCCGCGATTTTGCGTGCTGAAGGTGAAGCGCAGTCCCGCATCCTCACGGCGGAAGGTGAAGCACGCGCCATCCTGCAGGTGTTCGACGCTATCCACGAGGGTGACGCGGACTCCAAGCTGCTCGCGTACCAGTACCTCAAGATGCTGCCCGAGATCGCCAAGAACGAGTCCAACAAGGTGTGGTTTGTTCCCACCGAGTTCACGGGCGCGCTCAAGGCCGTCTCCGCCGGCTTTGGTGTGGACGACGAACCACAGCCCCTGAAGGCTAAGGGTGGCGTGCGCAAGACGCGCCTCACCAACGCTCTGGCAGACCCCAAGGCGGCTCTTGAAGAGGCTCGCCGCCAGGCCGAAGGTGTCTCAGCTGACGCCGAGGCCGCTGGCACGGGTTCTGGTTTGCCGTTTGACCCGGATGCGGCAAAGGGTCAGTAAGCGGTCGCTGGCGCTGTCAGTGTCGAGGGCGGGGGCGAAAGCCCCCGCCCTTTCGCATGCCTGCGGGGCACTCACCGCCGGTCTTGAGGCTTCACACCGTCCTGCGGGGCACTCACCGTCGCCTGACCGCTGACACAATGCCTCCATGCCCGTGATCCGCAACCCCGCGCCTGACGCGCTCGGCGACTACGCGGGCCTCACAGACATTGAGCTCCGCCGCCGCACCGAGCCTGAACGAGGCCTCTACATAGCCGAGGGCGCCAAAGTCATCGAACGCGCGCTGGCCGCCGGGCATCGGCCCAGATCGGTGTTAGTGAGTGAGCGATGGCTCGACTCCGTTGCGCACTTGGTGCCTGCCGCGACCCCGGTGTTCGTGGCATCGGACGCTGCTTTGGAGGCCGTGACCGGGTACAACGTGCACCGTGGCGCGCTGGC
>JAEYYZ010000136.1 GCA_023428185.1 Actinomycetes bacterium | reverse complement strand
CCAAGAGCATCAGCATGTCGGCCAACTTTTCCGTCACGCCGTAACCCTCAATGTCCGCCGACGCGATATCGCCCGCCGTCCGGCCCACACCCACCACGCCCATGATGGACTGCTGGCTGCGCTCCTCGTACCCCAGCGCCGCGCGACTCACGTGCCACACCTGAACCGGCAACGTCGCGATCACGGGGACCATCGAACTCAAGTACTGCCCAGTGAGCTTCACGCCAGAACCGGCCGGTTGGGACACACGCTCAGACTCCGCGAACACCCCCATGAAGCCCACCGACTCAAGCATCGGCTCGCCCGCTGCATCCAGCACGGGTGCGCCCGCCTCAGTCAGTACCGCACGCTCCCGCACCGCAGGCACCAGCGTGAGGTCGAGCGTTTCGCCGCCGCGAACCACGGTGACGGTGATCGACTCACCCGGACGTTCGGCGACATTTGCCGTGAGCTCAGACCATTCAGCGACCTCCCGGCCGTCTACAGCAACGAAAGTATCCCCGGGTAGCAATCCAGCTTGCGATGCGGGAGAGGCCGGGTCGCCCGCAGCGCACTCGACAGTCCCCGCTGCCGGCACACACGGCATGACCTCACGCACTGTGAGCGTCTGCTGGGGCACGCCGAACCCCACCAACACCACCGTGAACAGGATCGCCGCCAACACCAAGTTGGTGAGTGGCCCGCCTGCCATCACGATGACCTTCTTCCACCAGCTCAAGTGATAGAAGGCGCGGGCGTCTTCGCCCTCCCGGACCTCGGCCACCGACGCGTCGCGGGCGTCGGCGATCAACCGCGCTGCCCAGCCTCGGCCACGCACGGGCTTGACCTTCTCCGCCGGCGGAATCATGCCTACCAGTCGCACGTACCCGCCCAAAGGAATCGCCTTGATGCCGTACTCGGTCTCACCACGTTTGCGCGACCACAGCGTGGTCCCAAAGCCCACAAAGTACTCGCTGACGCGCACCCCAAACCGTTTGGCGGGCACCATGTGCCCCAACTCGTGGATAGCCACCGAAATCAGCAGGCCCACCACCAGCACCACAATGCCCAACACGGTCAACAGCATGGCTTCACTCTAATCCGTGAGGTGGGGCCGATTGGCGCGGAGGTGGCGCGGCCCGTGCTGCGGCGCAGGGGTGGCGCGGCCCGTGCTGCGGCGCGGAGGTGGCGCGGCCCGTGCTGCGGCGCGGGGGTGGGTCGCGACGCGGAGACGCGCGGCACCGAGACGTTACGCCGCGGCAATGACGGCATCCGCCGTGGCGCGAGCCCAACGCTCCGCCTCGTCGACCGCCTCAAGCGTCACCGACGCCGGCGCCTCATACGCTTCGACCACGCGACGCACCGTCTCGACGATCCCCAAGAACGGCAACGATCCCGCAACAAATGCGGCCACGGCCTGCTCGTTAGCCGCGTTGAACACCGCCGGATGCAGCGCCGACGCCGTCACCGCCTCCCGCGCCAAACTCACCGCCGGGAACGCCTCCGCATCAAGCGGAGCAAAGTCCCAGGTAGATGCCACAGTCCAGTCCATCGCGGGCGCGGCATCGGCGAGGCGGTCCGGCCACGACAAACCCAAAGCGATCGGCAAGCGCATATCCGGCGGCGAGACCTGGGCCAGGATGGAGCCGTCGTGAAACTCCACCATCGAGTGCACCAGCGACTGTGAATGCACCACCACCTCAATGGCGGCCATCGGTACGTCAAACAGCAAGTGCGCCTCAATCACCTCGAGCGCTTTATTCACCATGGTCGCCGAGTTGATAGTCACCACCGGCCCCATGTCCCAGTTGGGATGCTTGAGCGCTTGCTCCACGGTGACATTCTCGAGTTCCGCGCGCGTCTTCCCCCTAAATGCACCGCCCGATGCCGTCAAGATGAGCCGCCGCACCTCGCCCCGCGTGCCGCCTCGCAAGGCTTGCGCCAACGCCGAATGTTCCGAGTCCACGGGCACTATCTGATCCGGCCGTTGCCGGGCCGCCTTCACCAGCGCGCCACCGGCCACCAGGGACTCCTTGTTGGCAAGCGCCAACGTGCTCCCCGCACCCAGCGCGGCCAGCGTAGGCCGCAACCCCACGGATCCGGTCATGCCATTGAGCACCACATCGGCGCCCACGGAGGCGGCAGCAGTTGCGGCATCCGCGCCCGCCAACACCTCAGCCGAAACCCCGGCATCGGCAAGCAAGCTCCGCAAAGTATCCCCCGAGTCGGCACGCGCGATGGCGACGAGTCGTGGACGGAAGGCTTGTGCCTGTGACACGAGCAGGTCAAGATTCGAGCCGCCCGCCGCCAGCGCGACCACGTCAAACCGATCCTGGTTGCGCGCGATGACATCAAGCGCTTGAGTCCCCACGGACCCCGTAGAGCCCAGGAGCGCCACGGAGCGCATCACAACACCGCGCCCAACGCAGGAACGCGCCCAACACGCCCAACGCAGGAACGCGCCCAACGCGCCCAACACAGGAACGCGCCCAACGCGCCCACCACGCGCATGCTCAGCTGGCACCCAACAGGATGTCCACGGCGCGCGCGATGTACACATCCACGGTGCGTTCGTCGTACGCCTTGCCGCCGCGCTTGTGGGGGAAGGTCGCGGCGCGCAGTTCCTCAGGTGTCACAGAGGCGCCCGAGTCAAAGAACGCCACCAACCGGTCAAGCAAGGCGTCCACGGCCTCAGCCGAGTAGCCCTTACCCAGCCTCGCGGGGTGGCGGAAGCGTTCGCCGGCCGGGCGCCGTAAACGCGGATACAGCACTTGGGCACGCTCGGCGAGTACACCCATCCAGGCTTCGTGGCCGTGAGCACGCACATACTGTTCGCGCACACGCGAGGCGAAAGCACTTTCCAAGCGGTCCAAAGCCTCGTCCACTGCGGCGGTCTTGTAACCGCCACGCTTCAAGTCAAAAGCAGCCCGGCGAATATCGAGCGCCGTCAGCGTGTGCTCCTCGAGCACAGGTCGCTCATACGCGCCGCGGGCGCGCGCAAAGAACTCATCAACCTGCCCCCTGTGGTACCCCGTCCGCATAAACCCCGCGCGCGGGAACAAGTCCTTCATTCGCCCTCCTTGATTGCCAATTGGCCGCACGCCCCGTCAATGTCACTACCCCGAGTATCGCGGATAGTGGTCGGGATTCCGTGCGCACGCAAGCGTCGCACAAATTCTCGTTCAACTGCGGGATCCGACGCCGTCCATTTGCTACCTGGCGTGGGGTTGAGTGGGATGGGGTTCACGTGCACCCACCCGGAGCCACGTGCCGCAAGTTTTTCGCCCATGAGGTCAGCACGCCACGCGTGATCATTGATGTCCCGAATCAGTGCGTATTCGATGGAGACCCGGCGGCCCGTCGCTTGGAAGTAGCGGTGCGCGGCGTCCAGGGCCTCGTCGACATTCCAGCGGGTGTTGACCGGCACGAGTTCGTTACGAAGGTCATCGTCAGGGGCGTGCAGGCTGAGCGCCAGCGTCACGGGAATCCCCTCCCCCGCCAGCTTGTCGATCGCAGGCACCAAGCCGACGGTGGAAACAGTCACGTGCCGAGCCGACAGTCCAAACCCCAACGGCG
>JAEYYZ010000172.1 GCA_023428185.1 Actinomycetes bacterium | reverse complement strand
CCCTCTGTAGGCCCGCCGCTAGCGGTGAGCCTTGCAAGAGCCGATGCCGCAGCCAGACGCATAGCGGGCGCAACGGCACATTCCGCGTTGCCCACACAATCGCGGTGGGCGGACGTCGCGGGGCGCGGCGCGCCTGACCCTAGTGAGCCTCGATCCTTCGCCTTCGCCATGGGTATGACGAGGTCCGCACACGCCGGCGGTGGGGGCGCACTCGCTCAGCCGTGGGTGCTCGATCTCGACGCACACGGTCCCCACTTTGTGGTCGCGGGCACCACCGGTTCAGGGAAGTCAGCGCTCCTTGAAACTCTGGTGCTGGCCGCGTGTCATGCCCACTCGCCGCAAGCCCTCCAGGTGGCGTTAATTGACTTCAAGGGTGGAGCAGGGCTCGCCGCGTGTATGGACTTGCCTCATGTCGCGGGCGTGGTGACCGACCTTGATGGTCGAGATGCGCGCCGCGCCCTTGCCGCGTTGGCAGATGAAGTCGCCCACCGCAAAGCTCAACTGCTTGCCGCGGGGCACGCCTCTTTCAAGGATTGGGAGCGCCAAGGGGACGCTCTGCCTCGCTTGCTCGTCGTCGTGGACGAGTTTCAAGAAATTGGCTTGCTCCACAGGGAATTTATGCCGGACCTGACGCGCATCGCGGCTCAAGGCCGATCCCTCGGCATGCACGTAGTGCTCGCCACCCAACGACCCGCAGGCGCAGTGACCCCCGAGATTCGCGCCAACACAGCAACCACCATTGCATTGCGGGTGGCCTCAGAGGCGGAGTCTCGGGACTTGGTGGGCACCATCGATGCGGCGCTCATTGACCCACGAATTCCTGGGCGAGCGATCGTGGCGCATGGCGCTCAACGCCTTGAAGTCCAAGTGGCTTTGCCAGTCGCCACGCGCACCCCCGCAGTACGGCACATTCCCGCTCAAGGCGACGAGGCCGTCACTCACTTGGCAGACGTAGTCCGTGACAAGTGGAATGGGGCTAGCAACGCGGCGCCGCTGTGGCATCCAGCACTCCCGGCCAGCGTGGACCTTGAAGAACTCATCGCCCGTGACATGACGGGCGGGGCCGCCGGGGCGGTGCTGGGAATTGAGGACTGGCCGCGTGAACGAAAGCGCGATGTCCTGAGATGGCAACCTTCCTCGGGGCCGGCACTGGTGGTGGGGCCGCCGACCGAGAGCCGCCTCGCCATTCTCGCGTCCGTAGCGGAGTCCTCGAGGAGCACGGGACTCACGCCCGTGTGGCTGCCCACCGATCCACGGGAGGCCGCCCGGACAATGTGGCTATGCCACCAACGTACGGACGTGGTGGTGGTGGTGCCCGATGCCGCCCTCGCTTTGCAGGCACTCGCCACCGTGGATAGAGGTGCTCCCGCGGAGGCATTGCTCACGCGAGCTTCGGCAGGATTGCCACTCGCTGTAGGGATGGGCGCGGGCACTCACCACCGCATTGCCAATTGCGCGGCCATGAAGATTGTGATGACCGGACTGAGCAATCAGGACGAGGCCTTGTGGTCCATTCCCCGTGACCTGGCTGATGTAGGTCACGCGCCAGGTGCGGTGCGGGTGTGGACCTCGCAGGGGTGGCGGGAGGCTCGCGTGGCTCTCACGGAGCTCGGCGCGAGCCATGCACTGGTGGCTTCACTGCCGATCCACCTGACCCCTGACCACACCGGTAACGATGCGCCGCACCACGGTCTGCCGTGCGTTGCAGTGGGGGGAGACGATGCTACCCAGATCATCATGCCTCCAGGCAGCGAAGTGCTCGTGGTGGGCGCACCCGGCCCAGAAAGAGACGAGGTGCTCGCTGCGCTCGACGCCGCGCAAGCCCGCGCCACTACGGTGGATTCTCCGGTCTTCATTCCACCTCAGGCGCGCGGCGGGGTGGTGGTGGTGCTTGAACCGACGTCGCGGGTTGCCGAGGACCTCTGCAAGTCAAGCGGGTGGGGATTGGTGGATGCCACGCCTATCCCTGGCCGAGTCTTGTGGGTGGAAGGTGGCGTGGGCAAGTGCGCCCAACTGCGACTCCCCGCTACTCATCCTTCGTTGCGCCTCGCGGGTTAGGTCAAAGTTCGGGGTCTGCACCAAGGTCTTCAGGTTCGCGCGGCAATCTGGCGACCCGCTTCATTACGGCGGCAGCAACGATGCCCGCCGCCACCAACAGGGGAATTCCCACAGCAGGATTAGAACCCAATAGCCACACTCCGGCCGACACTTGCATCAATTGCCACGCAAAGGCTGCTCCCAAGGCAAATCTCTTGCCTTTGTTGAATCCCCATGCCACGGCGACCATGCCCGCTGTGAAGAGCGCGCAGACCACGGCTGCGCCCCACAGGAACCGTCCAGAGGCTTCATCGAGAATCGCGTAGGCAACATATGCGGCGGTAATGACAGCCATCAACACCGCTTCAAGCACCACAATGACCCGTGCCACAACGTCGAGCGGCGTGCGCGGGAGCGAGGATTTATCCACGGGCTCCAACGTACTCCCCAAGAAAGTGGACACGATCACACTGCGAAACCCTTGTAATCCGTTGTTAACAATGCGAAAATTGTCAAAGTTACCCGCAACGTCGCGGCGAGCCCCCCTCCAACCGGATGCCCAGGGCCGCCGCACGTTCTTTT
>JAEYYZ010000043.1 GCA_023428185.1 Actinomycetes bacterium | reverse complement strand
GTGGACACGATCACACTGCGAAACCCTTGTAATCCGTTGTTAACAATGCGAAAATTGTCAAAGTTACCCGCAACGTCGCGGCGAGCCCCCCTCCAACCGGATGCCCAGGGCCGCCGCACGTTCTTTTACTAAGGAGTACGCATGGACTGGCGCAACCGCGCTGCGTGTCTCAACGTGGACGACCCTGAACTGTTCTTCCCCGTTGGCAACACCGGACCTGCCTTGGTGCAAATCGAGCGGGCTAAGGCCGTCTGCAACACGTGCTCGGTCCGTGAGACGTGCCTCGCCTGGGCCATGGAGTACAACCAGGATTCCGGCGTGTGGGGCGGCTTGTCTGAAGACGAGCGCCGCTCGCTCAAGCGCCGTGCCGCTCGCGCACGCCGCGCTGCAAAGTAGTTTCACGCGGACTTCACCGGGTGCTGATGAGGTGCGCTCTTAGCGCGCCTCGCCCACCCGCACCTTGACGTTCACCACTGAGCCTCCGGGTTTGCCTGACCATGCGATCTCGCCATTGAGCTCGTTTTCTACGAGCGTGCGGACTATTTGAGACCCCAAACCGGTGGGCTCGGCGGTAATGCCTTTGCCGTCATCGGCAATGGTGACGCGCAATTCGCCGCCGTCGCGGGCAGCAGTCACCGTGAGGGTGCCGTGTTGACGCCCTTCGAAACCGTGCTCCACCGCGTTGGTGACCAACTCTGTGACCACGAGTGCGAGTGATGAAGCGAACTGGGCCGCGATAAAGCCAAAGTCTCCCTCTCGCACAATCTTGACTTGAGCGTCAGGCGAGGCAACGTCGGCAGCCATCCGGATAGCCCGGGCCGCTAGATCATCGAAGTTCACCAATTCGTCCAAGGTCCCTGAGAGGGTCTCGTGGACCATTGCAATGGTCGCCACGCGGCGCATTGCCTCCGCGAGCGCTTCCTTGGCCTCGGGCGCCTCTACTCGTCTCGACTGCAAGCGCAAAAGGGCCGCCACGGTCTGAAGATTGTTCTTGACGCGGTGGTGGATCTCACGGATGGTGGCGTCTTTGGTGATGAGTTCGCGCTCGCGGCGTCGCAAATCGCTCACATCGCGGCACAACAACAAGGCACCGCGGCGCTCCCCTCTCTCCGTCACTGGGATGGCACGCAACGAGAGGCATGCGCCGTTGGCTTCAAGGTCGGTGCGCCAGGGCGCCCTGCCCATTGTCACCATGGCGAGGGTCTCATCGATCATGCCTTTGTCAGTCACCAAGTCGGATGCCACCCTGGGAAGCGACTTATTCATGAGCGGTCCTATGACGCCGATGCGGTGAAAACACGACATCGCGTTAGGGCTCGCGTATGTGACGACGCCTTGGGCGTCGAGCCTCAGCACCCCGTCGCCCACTCGGGGGGCGCCTCGGCGCGGACCGATGATGGACGTCTGCACGGGGAACTCGCCGCGCGTAATCATGTGCAGGAGTTCGTCTGCGGCTCCCTTGTAGTTCAATTCAAGCCGGCTGGACGAGCGCGACGCTGCTTGCGAGACCTCGCGCGTGAGCACCGCAATGGCCCTGCCGTTGCGCATTACGATGGGCAAGGCGTCTTCGCGGACCGCGTACGTCTCGTCCCAACGGGGCTCGCGGGAAGCCACCAGGTGCCGCTCATCCAGCGCGCGCTGAAGGTTCGCGACGCGCCCTGCGGCAGCCATGGTGCCCACCACTTCTTCTTGGTGAACCGTGGGTCCAGTGGACGGGCGGCAGTGCGCGATGGCGACGAAGCCTTCCGCTACAGGCCGCCACATCACGAGGTCCGCGAACGAGAGGTCCGCGATGATTTGCCAGTCGGCAGTGAGCATGCCGAGCCATTCGGCTTCTTCCGTGCCGAGCGCGCCGAATCGGTCATTGGGGTCAGGCCGCGTCACCACGCCTTAAGCCTAGGTCCACACAACAAGCGCGGTAGCCTGTGACAGACGTACAAGGAGAACTTATGCGCATCACGTATCAGCACCGATTCGACGCTCCTCTTTCGCGAGTAGTGACGATGCTGCAAGACGAGGACTGCGCGCGGGCGAGGGCAAAGGCGGCCGGTGCGGCAGACGTGGACGTCATTGTGGATGTGCTCCCCGATGGCGCGTTCACCATCGCGGTGCGCCGCACCGTGCAATCCGCATCGATTCCTTCCGAGTTCCGAAGCCTCGTGGGCTCTGAGCTTTCGGTGCGTTACACGGAAGCGTGGGACGCTCCATCTCCAGGAGTCGAGGGCCGGGAGGGCACCTTCGCCATGGAGATTGCGGGGGCGCCAGGCCACGCGCGTGGCTCCCTCGTGCTGACGCCCGATGGCGATGCCACTGCTTTTGGGCTCGCTGGGGATGTGCAGGCGCCGGTTCCACTGGTGGGACCACTCGTCGAGAAGACCGTAGTGGCCGCCATTGAAGCTTCTCTTCCACGTGAGCTCGAAGCGGCCGACGCCTGGCTTCGCTCTCACCCGTGACTCGCCGAGGGCACCGGCTCGCTTTGGTGCTGGTGTTTGTGGGTGGAGCCGTGGGCGGCACCGTGAGGGTGCTGATCGACAACAGCTTTGGTGAGCAAGTGGCGTGGGAAATTGTCACAGTAAATGTGGTGGGGTCCGTGCTCCTTGGCTTGTTCGCCGGATTCCTGTCCAAGCGTCCCCGCCCTGTGCTTTACGCCGCTGTGGGCCCGGGACTCCTCGGCGGATTCACCACATTCAGTGGCCTCGCGGCGTTTGAGTGGCAGGGACACACTGTGGTCCCCAACGTGGGTGTGCTCGTGTTCACCACGCTCGCCGCCGTGGGCGGTGCGGCCGCCGGATGGTTGGCGGGCGTCCGGATAGGTCACGGAATGCTTGGCGCGCGTGAGGAAGAACTCGCGTGAGCGTCGGCCTGTTGCTAGCGGTGGCGTGTGGATCAGGAGTGGGCTCAGTGGCCCGGTACGCACTGAGCCTCAGAGCGCACAGGGATCATTTCCCTTGGCCCACTATCGCGGTCAATGTGGCAGGAACGGCGCTCCTCGGTAGCGCGCTAGCGGTTGCTGCTCAAGGGAGGTTGAGCTACTCGGCGTTTGCCATCATCGCGTTGGGAGTGGCTGGAGGTCTCACCACCTTCTCCACGCTCGCGTTGGATGCTGTGCGCTTGGCTCGCACGTGGCACCTCAAAGCAGCGGGTCTCTACGTGGCTATTACTGTGTGCGGCGGCTTGCTCGCCTCGTACCTGGGGTGGACCCTCACCCTGGCCTTGGCGACGTGACCGCAAACGTAACGATTCGATAACGGAGTCCTCGCACGGTCAGCGGCTCACTCCAGCACGGCGAAGATGGTTTGACTCAACACGGTGCAGTGCAGCGCTGGAGCGACGGATGAGGTAGGAGCCGATGAGACCCTGGCGACTGCGCCTAGCAACTAGGCGATCGCGCGTGCAATGGGCGTTGCTGTCAGTGGTGTTGCTGGTCTCCGTCCTTTCGGCCACGCTTCTTGGCACGCTGTCATTGCTCTCGGTCGCCACCGAAACCTTCGCCGCGCGTGCCGCCATGGACGGCGCCACCGCCGAGTCGATCAGAATTACGCACCGGACCCAACCGTCAAGCATCGCCACGGTGAAAGAAGTGGAGGAGCTGTCCGCCAAAGCCGTGACAGAGCAGCTTGGCGATATCCCCTTCACCCCATACCTCAGTGCCCAAAGCACCAGCCTGGTGGTGCCGAGGGATGACCGGCCTATTGCGCTGGGCTACTTGAGTTCCGATGACAGGCTCGAGTCGCTTGTCACGCTAGTGAACGGTGAGTGGCCCCAGGCCACCACGTCGGGACCCATTGAAATCGTGGTGCCGCCGCGCCTCATGTGGGACTTGGATGCCAGCATCGGCGACGTCGTGGAACTCGCGCCTGTGAGCACCCGCTCCGCCGTTCAAGAAGTGCGGATTGTGGGCACCTGGGTTGCGGTAGAGGCAGGCACGGACGCATGGCGCTACGACGACTACGACGGAGAGGGCTACCGGCCGCGCATCCCCGTCCCATTTACCGGCGGGCTCATCACCACGGATGGTTACGGTCCGTTCTACACGCACGTGGACAACATGACCGCGTTCCCGCTGGAGTCGGTGACCACGGAGTTTGTGCCTGACTTCTCCACGACCACCACGGCTCAATTGCGGTCGCTCATTGAGCGCACCGCCGAGGGCGAGCGCATTGCGCAACGCACCATCGGGGACAGAGCTTCAGATGTGCGGGCGGTCACCGTCGTGGACCAAACACTAGGCGGCGTGGTGGGTTCACTCGCCATTACCCGTTCGAGCGTGCTCGTGACAGGCTTGTTGCTGTTGGTTCTCGCGGTGGCCGCGTTGAGCCAGACGGCTCGCCTCATGGCGGAGCGCCGCCACGCAGAGCAACACCTCATGGTGGCGCGCGGTGGGTCTGTGCGGCAGATGGTGTGGCTGGCATTTGTGGAGGCCCTAGGCCTTGCAGTGATCACCACCGCGGCATCGGCGCCGCTCGCCCGCCTCGCGTATCTCCAAGTGGCGAGCGTCCCTGCAATGGCCGATGCAGGGATGAATCGGGATCCTGGCCTCCCCATCACCACCTGGATCGTCACGGGAGTAGTGGGACTCGCTCTCTTGATTGTGCTCGTCAGTCCGCTCCTTCGCCGCACAGGCAGTTTCGTAGACGCTGAACAAGCGAAGTCGCGTCCAGGCCGGCGTGCGGCATTCCAGCGCTCGGGTCTGGACGTTGCGGTAGTGGTGGTTGCGGCGCTCGCGTATTGGCAGCTGCGTAACTACCGCTCCCCCGTTCTGGACCAAGGTGGAGTCGCAGCAGTAGACCCGTTGCTTGCCGCGGGACCGGCGTTGGCGTTGCTCGCTGGAGCCCTGGTGGCGGTGCGCTTGATTCCCGCTGCTTCACGTCTCATGGAGGGGCTCGCGAGTAGGGGCAGGCGCGCTGTGATGCCCCTCGCGTCGTGGGAAGTGGGCAGACGTGCGGCGCGAGCAGTTTCTGCGGTGTTGCTTCTCACCTTGGCGATCTCTATTGGCGCGTTCTCGCTGTCGTTCCTGAGCACGTGGCAGATCTCTCAACAGGACCAGGCCCGGTTCCAGCACCCGCCTGACGTCATCGTGACCGGCGTTGAAGGCCCCTGGCTCACCCAGTCCACCCAAGTCACCAATCAGGATCTACGGGCCACAGCTTCCCCCGTGTACACCCGCGGCATTGAGATTGATAGCCGTCCCGAATCCTCGCGGCGCAATCAGAGCAATGACCGTTTCCGTGGAATTGCCGTGCGCATCGTCGCTACGGACAACCTGGGCCTCAAGGTGTACGGCCTCGACCGTTTGCACGACGCCGGAGGCTCACGCGTTCCAGCCACCCTTGCTCGCGACGAGAGCCAAGAGGTTAATCCCATTGAGTTGCCGGGCGAGCCAGAAGGCTTGAGGGCCACCGTGTCGTCGTCGGTTTCCAATCCCGAACTCACCGATGGCTACCTCATGGTGCGAGCGATCTTGCGTGATGCTTCGCGCAACTACCTCACGGTGGACATGGGTCAGGTCCCCATGGATGGCGAGGAGTACGTCCTCACTGGCCGCATCGGTGACAGGAGCGAACTTGCGTTGATCGATGGTCCGCTCGCGCTGGTGGGACTCCAGGCCACCTTCGCGTCGACGGGTGACGCCGTGCTCACCGCTAATCAAGCTGGAGCGTTGGCGTTCACTGTGCGAGCAAGCGTGACCGACCTGCAAGCGATCCGACCCACTCAAGCAATCCCCGTCAGGGGTGTGCCCGACTTGGCCGAGTCCACCCCGATTGAGTTGCCCAGAGATCTTGGCTGGTCCGCCACGGGAGCAGGGCTCACGCCGCAAACGAACGCAGCGCCCGTTGCTGGCGAGTACACCATTGAGGCCACCACTACCCCCACCGCAATGCGGCTCGGAGGAGCCCGGTTGGTGGTCACCTCAGCACCCGTTATAGGTCAAGTGCCTCTTGTAGCCTCGGGTGGAGCTCTCGACGCTCAAGGTGCCGATGTAGGGGACGCTGTGCGCCTGTCTGTGAACGACACCCTCATCAATGGCTACTTTGCGCAGCGACTTCCTCGCCTACCGGGCGCCACGTTGCGCACGGCCGCCATCGCCGCCCACCTTGAGGACATCCAGTTGGCGCTCGTTCAACAAGGGGGCAACACGGTAGAGGCATCGGAATGGTGGATTACCGTCCCGGAGGACAACGTGGACGCGTATGTGCATGGTTTGCATGAGGATCTCGATGCCACGACGCGAGCGGGACTTGCTGAGCAATTCACGCTGGATCCGTTGCGCATCGGCATCCAAGCCGCGTTGTGGCTTGTTGCTGGAGCTGCTGCCATCCTTGCTGCCACCGGCTTTGCGGTGCATGCAGTGGTGACGGTCCGGGCACGTGAAATCGAGTTCGCACAGTTGCGTGCCGTTGGAATCCAGCGAGGCCAACTCTTGCGCGTGATTGTGTCTGAGAGTGTGTTGCTGTCCATCCTCGGTGTGATCTTCGGGCTCAGCCTTGGCATTGCGTTGGCGTACTTGGTGGCTCCTCTGGTGTCTGTGGGCGCGGACGGCCGCGCGCCCATCCCGCCGGTGGAAGTAATGGTGCCGTGGAATACGGTCAGCTTGCTCGCCCTGGAAGTGGTGTTGGTTGTGACTGTCACCATGGTGATCGTGGCCGCGATGCTGCGCCGTATTAATCCCGCGCAAATGTTGCGATTGGGGGATGAGCGATGATCCTCATCGACACCGAGACCGCTGAGGTGAGGGAAGTCTCCGAACGCCGGCGCTCCAGCGGAGGCGTGTTTGGCGCCATGGGCCTGCTGGTGCGCAGGCGGTTGTGGCGCGAACGGTGGCTACTGCTCAATTCGGCCCTCATCGTGGCTCTCGCCACCGTGCTCGCCTACGCGGGACCGGCACTCGTCTCAGGAACCATTGACCGGGGCGCCGCCGATGCCGTAGTAGCCGCCGGGGACGACGCTGACTTGGTAGTGACGTACCCCATGGGCAACCCCGGTGGTGACAATGTGACCACCTTGCGCGGCTTGAGCATGGACCTCTTTGAAGAGTCTTCCAGCCAAGTCATCACCCGCCTGCCAGAGAGCACTGAGGCTGTCGCCAGTAGCTACCGTGCGTGGATTGAATCCGATTCCTTCACCCTCATTGAGGTTCTCGACGAGCAAGAACGCGAACTGGCCTTTGAGGAAGACCGCGAACCGGAAGGCGAACGCCGCGGCGGTCAATACATCACCTTTGCCTACGCCAGCGAAGCCACCTACACGATTGTTGAAGGTGAGGCCCCCGCTGCCCCCGTGCGCGAGGACGACAGCGGTCAGTTTGGTCCAGTGGAGCAACCACCAGTCGAAATGGCCGTGAGCGAGAACTTTGCCGAAGCCTTTGACTTGGTGCCCGGCGACCAAGTGACAGTGACGCGCGCCTCGGGCCACACCGCACACATCCTCATCAGCGGCATTTACCGGGCCGACGATCCCCAAGCAACGGCGTGGAGCAACGTGCCGTGGGCGCTCAACCCCATCGTGGTGCGTGAAGGAGAGCCTGACCAAGTCACTCGCGGCACGTTCGTGGCCTCTTTGGAGGCCATGGACGTTCTCACTACAGACATGGCAACTGCGTTCAGCGCCAACGTGATCATCGAGGTTGACCCCAACAAGGTGACTCTCGATGCCTCCCGCAAGATCGTCAAGGAGCTCACCGCTCTGCCCCAACGCACCGAGCAGCTCATCCGATTCACCTCCGTGGTGCCACGGTTGGAAACGGGTCTAGGAGAAGCGCTCGAGGCCTACCCGGCGCGCGCGCGGGCCGCACTTGCCCAGATGTCGATTGTCATTGCGGGAGTGGTGGCGGTTGCCGCCGTGGTGATCGCCCTCATGGCTCAACTCATGGTCTCGCGCCGTGAAGGTGACATTTCCTTGGAGCGGGCTCGCGGCGCTTCGGTGACGTCCATCGGGCTGCGCCTGCTCGCTGAGAGCATCACGTTCACCCTGCTTGGGTTCGCCGCAGGGTTTGGGACGGCACTCGTGCTCGCACCCGACTTGACGCGCTCAAACAGCCTCGCCAACATCATCGTGCTCACGGCCATCATTGCGGGCCCCGCGCTAGGCGTGTTGCTCGCCCGACGCACGTGGACGGGACGCCGCGAGGCCGCAAACCGTCAGGACCGTGCCAAGGTTCGCAAGGTGAAGGCAGCGCGCAGGCTCACATTGGATGCTTTGGCTTTGCTCTTGGCAACCGTGGCGATCGTCACGGTCCGCAACCGCGGAGTGCTACAGACGCAAACCGAGGGAATCGATGCGTTCCTCGCAGCCGCGCCGGTGTTGATTGCCCTGGGCGTGGTGGTGCTCGTGGTGCGGGTCTATCCCCTGCCCATGAAGGTGGTGCAGATCTTGGCCCGGCGCACTCGCGGTGTCGCTGGAGTCATCACGTTGGCGAAGGCACGCCAGAGCACTCCGGTGTTGCCTCTTCTTTCGCTCACTCTGGCTATTGCGGTGGCGGTCTCTGGAGGCCTCCTCGTGTCTACGGCGCGCACGGGTCAAGAGGCCGCCTCGTGGCAACGCGTGGGCGCTGACGTACGCATTCAAGGTGAGTTGACGCCCGGAGAGCTTCAGGATCTCGCCGATGCCGGGTTCACGGCATCGCGTGGGTACTACCAAGCCGTGACGACGTTTGCCTTGGGCTCTGAGTACCTCAATGCTTCGCTCGTGGCCATGGACGAGAACTACCCTGCCGTGTTGAGGCAGGGCGGGGTGGCTGACACAAGCGAACTCGAGGCCCTCAACGCCCTCGCGGCCGAGCGCGGTCCTCAAGACCCGGTTCCGGTACTCGCAAGCCAAGAATTCATCGACGTGGACGTGTATGGACGCACCGAGTTGTACTTGGGCCGCACCTACATCCCTGTGGAGATCGTGGGTGTAGCAACCGTGACCCCTGACGGCTGGGCCAACGGACCGTGGGTTATTGCGCCACTCCAACCCTTGCTGGACGCGGAGTTGGAGATTCCGCTCGTCACCAACTTGGCGTTTGTCAACGGAGAAGGTGCCGCGCAAGCCGTAGCGGAGTTCACCTCTGCCGAACCGGACGCGATCACAGAACGCACAGTGTGGCTCGAGCGCGTGCAGGGTTCAGCGTTGATCGGAGGCGTGGAGTTCGTGATGGTGCTCGCGGTGCTTGCCGTGGGAATCCTCGCCGCGATCGGCCTGCTGGTTACGGTGTTGCGCGGAGTGCGCGAACGCGGCCGCGCGTTGTCGATGTTGCGGACCCAAGGCATGGGCTCCGGGTGGGGCTGGTGGCTTGCTCTCACGGAGCTAGCTCCCGCTGTCATTGCCGCGACCATTGGTGGGGGCATTGCAGGCGTGCTCATTGTGCGCTTGCTCGGCGGGTCCCTCGGGCTTGAAGTGCTCTCTGGAGGCACCGAAGTGCCTGCTCTGGACTTCAACTGGGTATTCATGGGCGCCGTGGGCGCCGGAATTGTTGTGCTGCTGTTTGCTGCCGTTGCCGCCGAGGTCACGGCTCACCGCCGCGATCGCCTCAGCGACGTGCTTCGCTATGGAGAGACCCGTTAGGGAGATGAGATGACCGAGACACTTACCGCAGGCGCTGAATATGGCGCCGACGCGCTCATCATGTGTGACAACTTGGTGCGCATCTACCAAGTGGAGAACATCGAGGTCCAGGCGCTTCAGGGGCTCGACCTGTTGGTCAACAAGGGCGAGATGATCGCCATTGTGGGGCAGTCCGGTTCCGGAAAGTCCACTCTTCTCAACGTGCTTTCGGGTCTTGACGTGCCCACCGCGGGAGCCGCACGTGTTGCCGGTTGGGACCTTCTACGAATGTCGCACGCGGACCGATTGACGTACCGCCGCTCCGTGGTGGGCTTTGTCTGGCAACAGACGGCCCGCAACCTGCTCCCCTACTTGAGTGCCAGGGAGAACGTCATGCTCCCCATGGCGTTCAGCGGTCTTTCGGGTTCCAAGCGCAACAAGCGCGCCACCGAACTTCTTGAGGCCATGGGCATGGCGGACAAGGGCGGCAGACGCCCCCACCAGCTCTCGGGTGGTGAGCAGCAGCGCGTGGCCATCGCCACCGCACTCGCCAACTCCCCCGAGGTGATCTTTGCCGACGAACCCACCGGCGAGCTTGACTCCGCCACAGGTGACGATGTTTTTGAAGCACTGCGATCCGCGAACCGTGACCTGGGCGCCACCGTGGTGGTGGTGACTCACGACAACGCAGTCTCGTCGCAGGTGCAGCGAACGGTGGCAATCCGTGACGGTCGCACTGCTACCGAGGTGGTGCGCCGCACGCACATCGGCGCCGATGGTCGTGCCGAGACTCTGCATGAGGAGTACGCGGTGCTCGACAGGGCTGGCCGCTTGCAGATCCCCAAGGACTACCGCAACGCTCTCGGTCTCAAGGACCGCGTGCGTCTGGACCTCGAGGATGACCACTTGGGCGTGTGGGCTGATGGTGCGCCGCGTAAGCCCAAAGCAGCACCTGCCCCTGCTCCCGTTGCGCAGGCGCCCGTTGTGCCTGAGGTGCAGGTTCCCGCGGCGCCTGCCCCGGACATCGTCGCTGCCGGTGCCGCAGAGGCCGTCAACTACTCTCCTCCCACGAGCGAGGCACGGCAGGCCTACCAAGCACCGCCGCGACAGGAACTGCCTGCCGTCGTGGAATCACCGTCCAAGCCCCCGATGCCTACCCCCATGGGCGGTCTGCCCACCGTGAGTTTCCAGCAAGCTCCCACCGGCCCGTCCGAGCAGTACGTCGCGGCACGCGAGGCGGCTGAACGCCAAGCATCGGCATACCAGCCGTCCATAGACGCGCTGAGCGAGGCCAACCCTTACCAACCGGTGTTCGCCCCTCGCCCCGCCGATGCCGTGGAGAACGCAGCACCCCCGCCTCCACCAGTCGCGGCGCAAGCCGCTCCTGAGGAACCAGACAAGAGACCAGCGGAACCGCGCATGCCGTGGCTCCCGATCGGAGAAGGCGATGACTGACACTCTCGAGACTCAGGCACCCGCAAGTTCACCGGGCGCCACGCAGTCACCCATGGTGGTTGTCGATCATGTGTCCAAGCGATACGGATCCGGTTCCGGCAAGGTCATCGCCCTCGACGACGTCTCATTTACTGTGCCTCGGGGCCAACTCGTAGCGCTCGTGGGGCGTTCGGGCTCTGGCAAGACCACCCTCCTCAACTGCATCGGAGGCCTCGACAAGCCTTCGCACGGTTCTATCACGGTTGACGGCGTCACCGTCACCAAGCTGTCGGAACGCAAACGTACGGCATTGCGACGCGACACCGTAGCCTTTGTTTTTCAGACGTTTGGCCTGGTACCCATGCTGTCAGCGGCAGAGAACGTGGGCCTTCCCATGCGGCTGCGCAACACCAAGACGTCCGTGAGAGACAAGCGTGTCGCGGAACTTCTTGACCTGGTGGGTTTGTCCAAGCACGTGAATCAACGGCCCGCTGAACTCTCCGGTGGGCAACAGCAACGCGTAGCCATCGCGCGCGCGCTTGCCAACGAGCCTCGCTTGCTCATTGCCGACGAGCCCACGGGCCAACTCGATGCGGACACTGGCCACGCCATCATGATGTTGCTACGCGAAGTGATTGTTGCGCAAGGCATGACAGCACTGATCTCTACACACGATCCTTCGCTCATGGCGATCGCGGACCTCACTGTGCGCCTTGCAGACGGGCGGCTGCAAACGGAGGCACAGGCTGCCGCGGCCGCATCACAGCGCGCGCACTAGTCCCAAGGAGTTGGCACGGGCTACG
Organism: Actinomycetes bacterium; assembly: GCA_023428185.1. Taxonomy (GTDB): domain Bacteria; phylum Actinomycetota; class Actinomycetes; order Actinomycetales; family Demequinaceae; genus Demequina. The sequence continues at coordinate 18,638 of JAEYYZ010000043.1, read as the reverse complement.
GCCCCTGGGTGGTCTTGCTGTCGTGGAGTGCCGCTCGTGTACGGCGCAACCACGTAAGGAACCACCTCAAGGCCACGAGCGCGGCGCTCGCGGCAACTACGGTGAGCACCGGCGCTAGAGGCAAGCACAAGGCCACTGCAGCACACAACACCACGCCCAGCCAGGGCAAGCCCCTTGGGGCCACAAAGTTGCCCACGTGCCCCGCAGAACGTGCCTTCGCAGCCGCGAGGTTCGCCACGGTGTAGTACCCCAAGACGGCAAACGACGACATCGCAATGGCAAAGCTCAGGTTGCCGAGCCACACCAACGCCACAGCCACTGCGCACACCACGGCCTCGGCTAGCCACGGAGCGCCAGAAGCTCCCTGACGAGCAAGCGGCGACGGCAAGTCGCGTTCGCGCGCCATCGCCATGACAGTGCGCCCCACTCCAGCACCCAAGGCAACCAACGCGCCAAACGCAGCCACCGCTGCCACCACGGAGACCACTGCAACCGGCACGCCAGTGCCTTCAACGAGATCCGCCACCGGTGCTTGGGAGCCCGCCACTTTGTCGACGCCGGGCTTGCGCACGAGCGCCACGGCTACAGCCACGTACACGGCGAGCACTATCGCGAGCGAGATCGCCATGGCTCGAGGGATGGTGACGTGGGGTGTTCGCACTTCTTCGCTCAACGAGGCGAGGCGCGCATAACCCGCGAATGCAAAGAACACGAGCCCCGCGGCGGTGCCCACCTCAAGCACAGGTAAGGGCCACACCCACACCGCATCTAAGCCCACCTGGTTCGCAGCCGGTTGCTGCCCCGCTGCCACGACAAACACCGCAAGAGCGAGCACCACGGCAAGGCCAATGCCCGTGGTGGCCTTCGCGGTGCGAGAAATGCCTCCCGCATTGAGTGCCCAGGCGACGGCAATGGCTGCGGTGGCAACCACAGCGTCGTGCTCAGGCCACACGTAGTGACCTATCACCAGGCCCATTGCTGCCACCGAAGCCGTCTTGCCCACAACAAAGCCCAGCCCCGCGAGGAACCCTGCCACAGGATGAACCTCACGCTTGCCGTAGACATACGCCCCACCCGCAACGGGGTAATGGACAGCGAGTTGAGCCATGGATAGCGCGTTGACGAGCGCAATACCCGCCGCCAGAAGAACCGCGATGACGAGGCCGCCGCGCGCCGCATCGGCTGCGGGTGCCCACACCGCAAAGACACCTGCACCGAGCATGGAACCTACGCCCACACCTGCAGCACCCCACAAGCCCACCACGCGTTGTGCCTGTGCCATGGCGCCATCGTACTGACGCCGCACCCCGCTGCCTCACCGCGTACTTGACGGGCACCCGATTCGCGATAGCGTCGGCGCATGAGCGCACTCATGATCAACCTGTGGATTTGCGGCGCAGTCACCATGGCGTGCTGGCTAGCGTCCGTGTTCACCAAGGAGTACTCCTGGACGGACCGTATGTGGTCCATCGTTCCCGCGGTATACGCGTGGGTCTTTGCAATGCAAGCGGGCGACGCTCGAGTGACTCTCGTGGCCGTCCTCATCACCCTCTGGGGCGCGAGGCTCACCTTCAACTTTGCGCGTCGCGGCGGCTACGCGCCAGGAGGCGAGGACTACCGCTGGGCGATCTTGCGCGCTCGAATGCCGCGCTGGGCGTACGCGCTCTTCAATATCGCGTTCATCGCGTTCTTTCAGAATGCGCTGTTGCTCCTCATCACATTGCCCTTGGCCACCATGGCCTCAAACCCAAGACCACTGGGCTGGGCCGATGCCGTGGCCACCATCGTGTTCGTCGCTTTCCTGGTAGGCGAGACCGTCGCAGACCAGCAACGGTGGAACTTCCACCGCAACGTCGAGCGTCAAGGCATTCTGACCACCGGCATGTATGCGTACAGTCGCCACCCCAACTACTTTTTTGAGATCGGCCAATGGTGGGTGGTTTTCGCATTCGGTGCCATCGCCGCCGGCACGCCGTGGCTAGCGACCGCCGCAGGCGCGCTCCTTCTCACCGCGCTATTCATAGGGTCCACGGTGTTTACGGAGAGCATTTCCGCCAGCAGACACCCTGAGTACGCGGAATACAAGGAGCGCACGTCGATGCTGGTTCCGCTCCCGCGCAAACGCACGCGGCAGCTCCACGCGACTTCGCTTGAGGCGTCCGGCTAGAACAAAATGTGAGGCCCTCCCGAAGGAGGGCCTCACGTATCTAGTAGCGGGGACAGGATTTGAACCTGCGACCTCCGGGTTATGAGCCCGGCGAGCTACCGAGCTGCTCCACCCCGCGTCGGTAGGTTGTCTAGTCTACGTGGTCCCCCGCAGGGAGCCAAATCCCCTCGCTGATCGCGCACAACTTCCTGCACTGGCGATAGTCTCGGTGGCATGACTACTCCACCTACCGATCCATACAGCCAGGCGCCTAGCGCGCCCGGACTCATTCCCAACGCCGCGCCTCCGGTGCCGCCCGCTCCCCCCGCGCCATACGGCCAACCCGGTGGTGCGTACCCGGCCGCTCAGTACGCGGGCTACTCGGGATACGCTCCACAACCGCCGCGCACACTGGCGCTCTGGGCGATCATCTTGAGTGGCCTGTACACGGCTTCAACGTTCGCTCTCGCGCTCTTGGGCCCCCTCACCGTCGAGGCCACGACGCGTCAATTTGAGAACCCCTCGTCAACGTCTGTGAACTTCACGGCCGCTGACCTCGTCAACCTGTTGACGTTCCCCATCGTGGTGGGGTCATGGGTGGTCCTCGCCCTGTGGTGGGGCAAGATTCGTCAACTACGCGCCGCGCACGGCTACCAAGTGGGCGGCATTCCTGCTGTGGAGTGGTGGGGGTGGCTCGTTCCGCTTGCCAACCTCGTGTTGCCGTTCCTCGGCATGCGCTCGCTCACCAAGCGCCTGGTAGGAGTAGGGGCACTCTTGGGATGGTGGCTTGCCTACCTCGCATCCGGTGTGGCCGGCGCCTCTTCAGCAGTGGTGCTCTTTGGTGGCATCGACTTTGCCACCGGTCAACTCAAGGACGGCGCCAACTTTGACGGCTTGATCCCCATCTATTGGGCCACCGCCGTTCTGCTTGCGATCTCATGGGCGTTCTTGGTGTACATCATCAGGGCAACCACGGATCGGGCGGCAAACACGGTCGCGAGTCAGTAGCCGCATACACCGCAACAAAGAGGGTCCCCTCCGTCATTCACGGAGGGGACCCTCTTTGTGTGCCTACGGGCCTGACGGCCCTGGGCGGCTACTGTTCTGCTTCCGCTGCCGCGATAGCCGCGTCCAACGCGTCTTGGGCGATCAGGGCATCGGCAAAGGCATCGGCCAAACGATCCTGAGCGGCGCCATAGGCGGCAAAGTCTCCCTCAGCAAGAGCAGCTTGGCCCTCGTCCATCGCCTTCTTGGCGGCGGCGAGCGCCTCGCGCAAGTCTGCTCGAGCCTCGTCGATCTCGCGGATCACGGGGGTGGTGGGAGTCTCCTCGTCACCGGGCTCGGGCTCCACCACGGGATCCTCGGGGTCCACCACTTCATCTCCTGGTGCTGCACCGTCACCAAACACTTGGTCGAGCGCTTCACTCAAGGTGTCGGCAAAGCCCACCTCGTCGCCAAAGGACACAAACACCTTCTGAAGCAGCGGGAACTGCGTGCCTTGAGACGAACGCACATACACCGGCTGGATGTACAGCAGTCCTCCACCAACAGGCAGTGTGAGCAAGTTGCCGTTGATGACGTCGGTCTCGCCTTGACGTAGCAAGTTCAAGACGTTTTGTGCCTCGGGATCCGCGTTGAACTGGTTCTGCACCTGGCCCGGTCCAGACACAGTGGTATCACGCGGCAACTCCAGCACCCTGAGCTTGCCGTAGTCGGGGTGCACCACACCCGGCTGGTCACCCGTCTCCGAGTTCGCGGCCAAGAAGCCAGTGAGCACGTTGCGGTCCGTGTTACCACCCGGGATGTAGGTAGACGTGAGCGAGAACGAGGGCGTGGTCTGCCCCGGCATCTGCAGTGTCAAGTAGTACGGCGGCTGAATCACGGACGGGTTGGTGGGGTCCATGGGGTTGCGCCAGAAGTCCTGTCCGGAGTAGAACTCCGCAGCATCGGACACGTGATAACTGGCCAACTGGTAGCGCTGGATCGCGAACAACTCCTCCGGGTACCGCAAGTGACTCATGAGTTCACCGGAGATGTCCGAGAGCGGCTTGATGCTCGAGGGGAACACCGCGCTCCACGCCTTCAAAATAGGGTCCTCTTGATCCCAAGCGTAGAGAGTGATGGAACCGTCGTAAGCGTCAACTGTGGCCTTCACCGAGTTGCGGATGTAGTTCAGCACGGTGGGCTGCAGTGGGTCGGAGTTGGCAAAGAGAGTGGGACCAGACACGGCACCGGAGTACGGGAAGGAACGCGAGGTGGTGTAACCGTCCACAATCCACACCAACCGCTTGTCGACCACCGCGGGATAGGTGGTGGAGTCCAGTTCCAAATACGGCGCCACGCGAGCGACACGCTCGATAGGGTCCCTGTAGTACAGAATTTGCGACTCACTCGTCACACGGCTGGAGAACAGAATCTGAGTTTCCCCGTACTTGATGGCGAACATGACCTTCGCAAACGGATTGCCGATGCTCGGGCCACCTTCACCCGTGTACGTGGTATTCACCTGGCCGCCGCTAGCGTCGTCCGGGTAATCAAGCTCCCACGGGGTGGTGCCTTCGGGTGCACCCACAATCGAGTAGTCCGGGAGCGTGGTGCCAAAGTACACGCGCGGCTCGTACTCCCCCAGTTCACCCGTAGACGGGATTCCTGCCTGGAAGAACAACGGCCTGCCGTCCGGCGCCACGCGGTTGCCGTACGCCGCAACCACTCCAAAACCGTGGGTGTACACGGTGTGATCGTTGACCCAGGTGCGGTTCTCGTCGCCCAAGCCCGCCAAGTTCAGTTCGCGCACGGCAATGACCGTGTCGCGCAACTCGCCGTCAATGCGGTACCTGTCCACATTGAGAGTGCTCTTGAAGGTGTAGTACTGCTTGTTCTGCTGCAACTGCTGGAACGTGGGCGAGACGATATTGGGGTCAAGCAAACGAATCTGCGCCGTGGTGTCAGCGTCGGCCCTCAACGCAGCGGCGTCGGCCTCAGTGGTGGCTCGGTACGGGGTGACTTCCACGTCGTCGAGCCCGTAAGCAAACAACGTGGCATCAATGTTGCGTTGAATGAAGGGGGCCTCAAACTCCTGCTCATTGGGCGACACCTGGAAGCGTTGCACCACTGCGGGGTAAATGCTGCCCACCACAATGGCGGCAAGCACCATGAGTGCCACACCCGTGGCGGGGATGCGCCAGTCGCCTCGCCAAATCACCACGAGGAAGAGCAAGCCCACCACGATGGCGATGCCAAAAAGGATTCCCCTACCAGGCAAGATTGCGTTGACATCCGTGTACATCGCGCCGGAGAAGCGGTCGTCTTGCTTGGTCATGAGCGCGTAGCGACTCACCCAGTAATTGGCCGCGATGAGGAACATCAGCAGCGTGCCAAGAATGGCCAATTGCATGCGTGCACCCCGGCTGGCCACAAAGCGACGCCCTCCGCCTGAAATGCCGCCATAGAGCAAGTGCACAAATGCCGCGAGCATGAGACACACCACCACAATGGCGATCACAAAGCCCAGCACGGCTTGAAGCAACGGCAAGGTGAAGACGTAGAAGGAGGCGTCAAGGCCAAATTGCGGGTCCTCAATACCGAAAGGCTGACGGTTCAAGAACGCGAGCACTTGATCCCAGTAGCCCGCCATGGCAGATCCAGCAATGAAACCCACCAGGAGCGGCAACAAGATGGTGACCGCGCGCTCAATGGGGCGCACTTGCTCGCGGAACTGATCCAGAGGCGTATTGCGTGCCGCAGTCATGGCGGGACGAGCCTTGCGGGCCCATTGCAGGCTGCCCCACACCGCAAGTCCGGCGAACAGGCCCGCACCAACGAACAGTGCCAAGCGGGTCAGCCACTGCGTGGTCCACACCGACGCATACCCCACCTGCTGATACCAGGTGTATTCGGTCCACACGTTGGCAGTGATGATCGAAAGCACCACCACCACGAACACGAAGATCGAGGCGATCATCATGGGCGAACGCCTGCGAGGCACGTTCATCGTGGGCATGGCAGAGGGGCGGCGATCGGCGTCGTCGAAACTCACGAGTCGTCCTTTGATGGGTTACAGGTGGGCAAATCTGCGGTATCACCTTGACCTATGGCGACAACAGCGTCGTACGCCTTGTCCAAAGTGTCTACCGCGTAAACGTTAAGACCGGCCGGAATGTGCCCGAGCACGCTAGGACAATTATCCAGCGGAACCAAGAAGTAATCAGCGCCAGCGGCACGGGCCCCCGCCATCTTCAAGTGCACGCCGCCAATAGGTCCGATGCTCCCGTCCACATCAATGGTGCCGGTGCCTGCGACTCTCGCACCGTTTAGCTCGTCTTGCGCGGTTAACTTGTCCATGATCGCGAGCGCGAACATCGACCCGGCGCTGGGGCCTCCCACGGTGTCGATTTGCACCGTCACGTCAATCGGAATCTCAAACTGAGGGTCTATCCAGATCCCCATGACGCCTTCGCCCAAGCCGTTGTCAATGAGCTGAAACTCGAGTTCACGTTCTTGGCCATCGCGCACCACGGTGAGGGCGATGTCGGTTCCCGGGGTGAGGCCGTCCATGGCGCGCACCAAGTCTCCGTACGACTCCACCGCCTGGCCATCAAAGCCCACAATGACATCGTTCACCTGAAGAATCTCCCAGCCCAAGGACTGATCGGAAATTTCCACGACAGTCAATGTGGCAGGAACTGGCCGCCCTAAAGCTTCGAGTGCGGACACCGTGGCGGATTCTTGAGAGGTGATCCACTGCTGGGCACTCGCGTCTTCGCTCGCCTCCCTGTCCTGCGGCCTGCCGAAAACGACTTCTTCGGGCACCACTGTGGTGGTACGCGAAAAGTACCCACCAATGACTTGACCCACGGTGAACATGGACGAGGAACCGCGCGCCTCCGAGACCGTGGTGAGGCGCAGCTCACCGGAGGTTTCAAAGGTTTCCGTCCCGTCGATGGTGACCAGCGGAGTGCCGCCGACTTCGCCCAAGGTGTCAAAAGTGGGACCCGGCGTACCAATCGCGTAAGGCGAGGGAATGATCGTGAGCGTCGCAATAAGCAAGGACGTCGCGAGCCCCGCCCCCGAGATCACCGCCCCACGCCGTGTCAAAGGCGCTTCCGCAAGGGACATGTAGGGCTCGCGGGCATCGGAAGTCACCGCACCATCATTGCCGATAGCGAACGCGCCACCCAAACCGCCTCGAGTTCGTTAGCGTGAGCGAGTACAGCACGCACGGTGCTGACGCAAGGGAGTTGACGTGTCCGAAGAGTCCGAACCCTGGATGCGGTTGCTCCGCGAACTTTTTGGGGACGATGCCGAGGCGGCCCTGGACCAGTTACGCGCCATGGGCGTGGACCCTTCCACATTGGCTCAAGCAAGTGGAGTGGCCAACAGTCCGGGGATGATGGACCACCTCTTGGGTCAGATTCGCTCGTTGATGGCGCAGTCCAATGGAGAAGACGTCAACTGGAACCTCGCGCATGACGTGGCACGCGGCGTGGCGGCCCAAGGCGGGGACCCTACCGTGAGCGCGGCTACCGCTACCGCCCACCGGTCAGCCGTCACGCGTGCAGAACTCTGGTTGGATGCCGCTACCGAATTCAATCCGTCCACGCTTGAACCACGAGTGTGGAGCCGTGCGCAATGGGTCGAGGCCACGTTGCCCACGTGGAAGTTCCTCGCCGGTCCAGTAGCAGCGAGCGTGTCCCAGGCTCTGGGCGGCCTGCTGCGCGAGGAACATGAGTCCAGGCCTGAGTCCTCCGGAACGGACCTGATTGGGGCGGTCAGCCCCACCGTGTGCGGGATGCACATGGGTGAGGCGGCAGGTGCGCTCGCACGGGAGGCCTTTGGTGCCACGGACCTTGGTATTCCGCTGCTCGACGAGTCGCGCGTGGTGCTCATTCCCCGGTCCATTGACGAGTTCTCGGCTGGCTTGGATGTCGATGCCGAGCAAGTGCGCGCGTTCGTGGCTTTGCGTGAAGCCGCGCATGTGCGCCTCTTTGGTGCCGCCTCATGGCTTCCTGGCCAACTGCGCGCCAGCATCGAACGGTACGCAAAAGGGGTGACTATCGACTTGGAGGCCCTGGACCACGCCGTGCGTGAAGCAGGCATGGGTGATCCAAAGAAACTCCAAAGCGCGTTGTCCACGGGGATTTTCACGTCCACTCACTCCGAGGATCAACGCACCACCTTGGAGGCCATCGAGACGTGGCTCGCGTTGGTTGAAGGGTGGGTAGAGGAAGTCACCACTCGAGCTGCCGCGCCTCACCTCCCTGCGCTGGGCAACCTGCGCGAGATGATGCGCCGACGCCGTGCCGCGGGTGGACCTGCTGAGGACGCCTTTGCCAAGCTGTTGGGGCTGGAGTTGCGGCCGCGCAAGTTGAGGGATGCCTCGGCGCTGTGGGCGGAGCTCACCGCGCGCGTGGGACCGCAAGCCCGCGACGCCTTCTGGTCCCACCCGGACGTGCTCCCCAGCGCGGCGGAACTGGGCGACTGGAAGGCCTGGGTAGACCGCGTCACAGGGCAGAGCGAACCCGACGCTATGGACCTTGAGTTGCAACGCATGCTTGGCGGTCAAGGCTCCGGCTCTGATCCGGACGCCGACAACGCGCCTTCGTCCTCGTAGATGCCACGCGACACGAGGTGTGGAAAATCACCCATTTGTGCGTGCGCACGTCTACGCTTGGAATGGATCGACCCCGCTTGACGGGTCATACGTGTGACTGCGAGTCGCACACAAAGAGAAGGAGATGCTCATGGCGGAAAAGTACTCAGGCGAGTTCTACTGCGTGAAGTGCAAGGCAAAGCGTTCCACCGAGGGCGATGTTGTGATCTCGGAAAATGGCCGCCGGATGGCCAAGGCTGTGTGCCCCGAATGTGGCACCAAGCTCAACCGCATCCTGGGCAAGGCATAGTCCTTACACCCACACGTCAAAGCCGGGTCACCATGGTGGTGGCCCGGCTTTCGCGTTTCTTGCCCTCCGCAACGCCTTGACGTTGGCGTACTGGAGCCTGTGGATATCGGTCTGCGCCGCGCCACATCCGGCACTATCACCCGTGTGACGTACTTCGTTGATGCCCCAGTCCTATGGCGCGGAGTTGGTGCCATGCAAGTCGGGATCGCGCAGCCGCTGATCTTTGAGGGGCTCACTGCTCGCGACCAAAGGTTGTTTGCCCTCATGGAAGGTGCCGGCGTCTCTTCGCTTGCCGGGCTTTCCCCCGCCGGTGTCGCCGCGCTCGACGCACTCGTGCGCGCCAGGGTGGCTTGCCCCGCAGAGCGAGCTGAAAAGCGCGGCACCGCACGCCAGTCCACTGTGGCCATTCATGGACTCGGCTCACCCGGCCGCGCGCTCGCTGAGTGCCTCGCTCGCTTGGGCTTTGCTTTGGAGTTATGCGACGAGACTCCGCTGATCCGTGAGTCCCGTGCGCACGTAGCGAGCCCGCGAGGGGCCTTTACCTGTGCGGCTGCGGCCGCAGATTCCGTACGCCAAAGCGTGCCCGGTGCCACGGTGCGCCTCACGCAGAGCGCACCCGACCTCGCCGTCGTGTTCGGAGTGGGCGCATGCGACCCTGCCGTGACGGTGCCGCTCATGGCCAGCGACATCCCGCACGTGCTCATCACGTGCGATGAGCAAGGCGCATGGGTCGGCCCTCTGGTGGTGCCGGGAGAGACAGCCTGCGCCGCGTGCGTGGGCTTGCATCACACCGACAAGGACCCGTCGTGGCCGCACATGAGCCTTCAACTGGGTCAGCGTCGCAGGCCCGCCCTCACCGCAGACGCCGTGGCTGGTGTGACTGCCTTGGCATCGGCCGCGGTACGCGCGCACACAGAACCCATGCATGACGCGGAGTGGATCCGCAGCTTTGCGTGGCGCGTGACGGCCGCCCTCCCCGCCTTTCGAGAACCGGCGCCCGCACATCCCGACTGCGGTTGTGGCGCCTTCCTCGCACCTCCCGGGGCAGCTACTGACGAGCTCGCGGTGCGGCGTGCGCGGTTTGCGCTACAACCTGCAGCAATTCCGCCCCATACTTGGTGAGCTTCTGAGCACCAATGCCGTGAATCCGTGCCAGCTCGCCCGATGTCGAGGGTCGTTCTCGTGCAATGGCGGCAAGGGTGGAGTCAACCAGCACGGTGAACGCTGGCTTTGAATCCGCTTGAGCGTGAGCTGAACGCCACGCTTTGAGCCGTTCGAAGAGTTCGAGTTCGCGCGCGTCGAGATCACTTGCGGCGGGTGCCACCCGCGCTTGCTTGGGCGGCCGCGCATCCGGCCACCATTTCTCCAAGAATCGGGTGCGCTTGCGCGTTGCCTTGCCGCCTTCCCTACGAGCCCTGGCAAAACTCATGGCCAGGTGTTCCCGTGCGCGTGTCACGGCCACGTACAGAAGGCGCCTTTCCTCCTCCACTGCATCGTCTGTCTCCGCCAGCGAAATGGGCAAGAGACCTTCGGAGAGGCCGACGGCGAACACCGCATCCCACTCCAGACCTTTAGCGGCGTGCATGGTGGTGAGGGTCACGCCGTCCACAGACGGTGCATGCTGAGCGGTCGCCCGCTCTGCGAGATGTTCCACAAAGTCCCGCACAGTGGCCGGAGATCCCGTGGCAGCCAGGGCCTCAGCATCAAAGTCGTCCGCCAACTGCACCAACGCTTGGAGCGAATCCCACCGCTCGCGCACCGCGCCACGGGCCGCAGGCGGTTCGTGCGCCCAACCCACCGACTGAAGAGCCTCCCGCACCTGGACTCCCAAGATCTCATCGCTAGGAGCCACCGCAGCGCCGCGCAGCAAGACCATGCACTTACGAACTTCTTCACGGTCAAAGAACCGTTGACCACCACGCACTAAGTACCCGATGCCGCGCGAAGCGAGCGCCTCTTCAAAGGCTTCGGACTGGCTGTTGGTTCGGTACAGCACCGCGATCTCTCGAGCGGGAACGCCGCTTGCCAAGAGTGACTCGATGCGTTGCGCCACCCCGTTTGCCTCATCGGCATCGTCCGCATACGCGTGATACGCGACTGCTGGCCCGGATGGGCGTTGCGCCACCAATTCCACCCCGGAGCCCGCGGATGCTCGTTGAGCCATGAGGCCGTTGGCGAGGTTCACCACTTGGGGTGTGGAGCGATAGTCCCTGACAAGGCGCACCACCGTGGCGTCGGGGTACTGCCGCGAGAACCCCAACAAGTGCCTAGGACTGGCGCCCGCAAAGGAGTAGATGGTCTGAGCAGGGTCCCCCACCACGCATAGTTCCCGCCTGCCGCCCAACCATTGATCGAGCACGTACTGCTGGAGCGCGGAAACGTCTTGGTACTCGTCGACCACAAAGTGGCGGTACTGACGGCGAATTTGCTCTCCCACCTCACCGTGGCGAGCGATCATGTCTGCGAGGAGCAGCAAGATGTCCTCAAAGTCCAAGACCACGGCTTCCGTCTTTGCTTCCTCGTAGCCGCGCATCACGTCTGCCACTCGCGCGCGATCAATGCCCGCTGGAGCGGGCCGGCCGGAATCGGCGGTCACGCGCACGTAGTCCTCTGGCGCCACCAGTGAGACTTTCGCCCACTCAATCTCGCTGGCAAGGTCACGCACCATGAGGCGGTCAACATCGAGACCTGCGGCCCGTGCGGCTCTACCGACCAAGGGGGCCTTTTGCTCTACCAACTGCGGAATCTGGCCGCCCACCACTTGCGGCCAAAAGTAGCTCAACTGCCGCAAGGCTGCTGCATGGAAGGTGCGCGCCTGGACCCCGTCCACTCCCAGTGCGCGCAAACGTTGACGCATTTCCCCCGCCGCTCGCGCTGTGAACGTCACCGCGAGCACCGATTGTGGGCTGAACGCACTCACCCTCACCCCGTAGGCAATGCGGTGAGTGATCGCCCTCGTCTTACCGGTGCCTGCACCTGCGAGCACGCACACAGGACCGTGTAGCGCGGTGGCTACAGCCCGTTGCTCCGGGTCGAGGGCATCAAGAATGGCGTCGGCATGCATCAGACGCATTGTGTCAGCACCGGCCCACAGGGCCGGACGTTTCCACAGCGGCTGAGGGGTCCACTACCGCGTAGTGATACCCGCCTTGGCCGCACCGGGAGGCTAGTCGAATGGACGGCCGTACCAGTCGTCGACCATGCGCCTGGCAATGGACCCGCTAGGAGGTAGCAGCATGTGCTGTTCTGCCACCAGTGCGCCTAACTCCTCCCTGGTGACAAACCGAGCATCGGAAATCTCCTCCTGGTCCAAGACCAGGGTGGCATCGTCTGTGGTCGCTCTGAAGCCCACCATCACCGATGCCGGGAAGGGCCAAGGCTGCGAACCCACGTACGTGAGTCCCGATATCCGCAGGCCCGTCTCTTCTGCAACTTCGCGGTGACACGCCTGCTCGAGCGACTCTCCCGGCTCGACATAGCCAGCCAAATGCGAATATCGGCGGGCGGTGAACAACACGGCGTGGGCCATGAGCAAGCGGTCTTGAGGATCGGTGATCGCCACAATCACGGCGGGATCGGTGCGGGGGTAGTGCTCGCGCTGGTCAGCTTCACACCAGCGCGTCCAGCCGCCCTTGCGCACCACCGTGGGCTCTCCGCACACCGCACAACGGGGATGGTTGTGGTGCCATGTGGTGATCGCTACGGCCGTGGCAGCGAGCTCGCGGTCTCGCGCTCCCTCTTCACCGCGGGCAGCGCACTCATAAATATGCTCCCGCAGCCCCACCATGAGTCCCGGATCCACATCTTTGTCAGCGTCGGTGGCGAGTACCGCTACCACGTCCTGCCCGTCGTGCTGGCCCAGGTACACCTCCAGCGAGTGCGGGGGCCGTTCCGAGGGCGGCACCAGTGTCACGTGCCCGCCCGATGCCATGACCTGGCTGCCGCTCACCACCACCGCTTGAGCGGAGGCAAGATCTGCGCTGTCACGACGATGAGCAGCCCTGTCTATGAGCAGCGGCTCTCCCAACAGCCAATGAGAAGTCATGGTTCCTAACCTAAGTCCCCGTTTCGCATCCAGGCACCGTAAGCGACGCGCCTGCGTGGCCACTGGCACCGAGCCGTCTTTCGCTCTACCGTGAACCCGTGCCCCGCTCACCCCTCGCGCTCGCAGCACTCGCGTCCGTCGCAGTCCCTGGACTCGACGTGTACGACGTATTGCGCAGCCCGCTCACCGACGCCGACTTTGACGTGGTGGTGGTCAAAGACGCCACAGGCAAGCGATGGGTGGTCCGTGCGCCGCGCCGTGCGGCCGCCGGTGCTTCACTGGAAGCGGAGATGGGAGTGCTCCACGCGCTCACTCGCGCCAAGGAAGCCGGGCTGGTGGAATTTGATGTGCCTCGCCCCGCTGGTGCGGCCACCATCTCAGGAGAAGACGGGGGCCGAGCCATCGTGTACTCCGATGTCACCGGTTCCCCACTCGTTCTCGCGGCAGTGGAACCCGGGCCCGGCCTTGCGGCGAGCATCGGCCGCACTTTGGCACAGATCCATGAACTCCCCGTCTCATTGATCGAGGACCAAGGCTTGCCCGTGTACAGCGCTGAGGAGTACCGCACGCGCCGGCTCACTGAACTCGATGCTGGCACCCAGACGGGGCTCGTGCCTCCCCGCCTCGCGGATCGCTGGGAGCACCAACTCGAGAACATCTCATGGTGGCGTTTTGAGCCGACCGTGGTTCACGGAGATATGGGTGAGCACCAGATAGTGGTGCGCGAAGGGCTCGTCGCAGGAGTAGTGGACTGGATGGATGCCCGCGTTGCGGATCCTGCCGACGATCTGGCATGGCTCGCTGCAGCGGCACCTCACGATGTCCTCGAATCGGTGTGGGAGGCGTACACCATGGGTAGGCGCGAGGTGCGGGATCCGCACTTGCTGGACCGCGCCCGGCTCGCTTCCGAACTCGCCCTCTTGAGGTGGCTCATGTACGGCGTGCGCACCGACAATGCCGATGTCGTGGAGGACGGTCGCGGCATGCTCGCAGACCTCGAGGCCTTGCTCTTTGACGAACAGCTCTAGTGCGTGGGGCGCGTGAGGAGCGCCTCGATCTCCTCACGCCCTAGGAGCGATTGCGGCCGCACCGTCTCATCGCTGGCGACGTAGTAAAACGCCGCATCTACCTCCTCGAGCGGCACACCCTTCCACAGCGACCATGCGAGCCGGTAGACGGCCAGTTGCACCTCCCTCGCCGCGCGCTCCTGCGCATCACGAGGCGGCTTGCCTGATTTCCAGTCCACCACCGTGACCTTGTCCAGTCCATTCCCGGCTGGGAATACGGCATCAATGCGGGAGCGAATGGTGGTGGTGCCCACTGGCAGCTCCACATCCACCTCAATGGCAATGGGCGTGCGCCGCGCCCACTCCGATGCTTCGAACGTGGCCTTGAGGGCGGCCAAATCAGTGTCCGCCGTCTCATCGGGGCCCAAAATGCCCTGAACGAGATCGTCGTCGTCGAGCAAGGTGGTGTGCCCAAACTGCCGTTCAATCCACGCATGCAAGGCGCTGCCCCGATGCGCGGCAAATGTGGGTTCGGAAGGCATCGGCCGGCGCAACTGGGCCTCAAATGCGTCCTTGTCCCTGCGCAACGAGACAAGAGCGGACGTGGACAAGTGGGCCGGCATCTCCACGGTGACCTGGGCCCGAGACGCGCGCTCTTCAAGCATGGCCGCAAGATGCTTTACAAGAGGACTTGCCGCCTCTCCGATGGCCGGTGCCTGCCCCGGCGGCACGTGGTTCACGGCATCGGCAAGTGCTCGGCGCATGGCTTGAGCGGGAGTCACGTGGCGGGGCCACGGTGCTGACTCGGGTTCCACACCTGCTGGAGGGCCGTCCGCAGGTGCTTCAGCCCACTCAGTTGCCGTCACCACCCCAGCGTCTATGAGTTCAAGCACGTAGAGGCTCGGCGCCCGGGCTGTGGTGCCTCCTGTGAACCAACTACCGGTGAGCAGCACGTGCGCGCGTGCACGCGTGAGTGCCACGTAGAAAAGCCGTCTTTCCTCGTCCAAGGTGTAGCGGCCGCCAGCCTCTTTGAAGTCCGCAAGGGACTGGGCGAGTTCCTTGTGGTCCCTTGCTGCGGCGAAGTTCCATTGCGGAAGCCGCGCCGCGTCCAGCCGCAACTGATGCGGCAACCGCCCCACCCCGCTTAGCCATCCCGAGTCGCGGTAGGTGGGCGAAGAGGCAGAGGGCGCCGTCACTGACGGAAAGTGACCGTCGTTGAGTCCTGGCACCACCACCACATCCCACTCGAGCCCTTTGGCGCCGTGGACGGTCAGCAGTTGGACCGCAGCGGGATCAGGTTCACGCACGGGTGCGTCCAAACCGTTCTCTTCCGCACGTGCGGCGTCAAGCCATGCCAGGAGCGCGCCCAGGGTGGCATGCTCCGCGCCGGCCGCAAAGGTCCGTGCCGCGTCGATAAACGCGTCGATGGCGCGTCTGGCCCGCCCGTCAACTCGAGCCACCGCTGCCTCGATGTCCAAGTTCCAGGCCCTCTCGGCAAAGCCAAGGAGCTCTGGCAAAGGCAAGTAGGTGTGTCTGCGGAGCGTGTCTACCACGTTCGCCAGCGCCTCAAGCCGGGCTCGGCCCGTAGGCGTCAGAGCGCGGCCGTGGACCGACTCCCAGTCTGCGGAAGGCAACTGCGCTAAAGCATCGACGATGCTCGCATTTCCCTCTCGGTGATCCCGTGGTCCGGCGATCACTTGGGCCCAGTCGTGCAAAGCGGCAAGGTCCTTGACCCCCAGTGCCACACGCTCGCCTGTCAATATCCGCATTAACGAATCGCCCCGCGAAGGGTCATGGGTGACTTCAAGGAGGGCGAGCAGGTCTGCCACCTCGGGAACGTCTAGCAATCCGCCCAAGCCCACAATCTCGAACGGGATTCCCGCGCGGTTCAGGGCATCGGCTATCGCCGGGTATTGCGCCCTGCGTCTGCACAGAACGGCCGCCGTGACCGGTGCGCCCGGCCGATGCCCCAATTCGGTGCGCCGTGCCGCGAGGAATTCGGCGACGGCTTGGGCTTCCTCGTCCACCGTGATGTGACGCTGGGCGGTCACTCCGGGAGCGACGCGACGAGGCTCCGGGATGCCCAGTTCTTCGCCTTTGGAGCGCAGGGCAACACCTGTCACCGGCCCCGAGGCAAGTGGGATCACCGCCTCATTCGCGGCCGCAAGAATGGCCGCCTCATTGCGCCAACTCACGGACAGCGAATGGGTGCGCACTGGTGAGACCTGGCCAAACAGCTCACGGAAGCGCTCCAGGGCGTCTGCGGAGGCTCCCCTGAAGCCATAGATGGCCTGGTTGGGGTCTCCCACGGCCATGACCGGGTGGTCATCACCGAAGAGTCTGGCGAAGAGCTCCAGTTGAGGAGGCGAAGTGTCTTGGAACTCATCTAAGAGCACCGCGCAGTACTTGGATGCCTCGACGTCTCGCACCTGGGGTAGCGCCGCGAGCCGCACCGCAATCTCGACTTGGTCGGCAAAGTCAAGGAATGAGCCTTGGGCCTTGCGGACATCGAACTCCTCCACGAGATCCGCCAACGCCACGAGCGTCCGCAGCTTTGAGGCGGCCTGCAGGCAATCCCCTGTGAGCGAGCCCGGAGCGGAGTCGCCTTGTTTCTTGGGTAGCGCCTCAATGGTTGCGAGCGCGGCCAATGCCCACTCCCTCAACGCCGCAGACGTGACGCGGTGGTCTCGCATCTGGGCCGCGAGGCGCGGGATCGCTGCGGTCACGGTGCTGACGGCGGAGTCTGTCTCCACGTGCGAGTCCCACTGTTGGACCACGGAGTCCGCGAGCTGCCACAGCGCGGCATCGGTGAGAACGGTGGAATCGGGATCCACGGCCACCCGCAAACCGTGATCGACGACAAGCGATGCCGCGTATCCGTTGTAGGTGGACACCGAGACCTCTGGCCGGGTGGGATCGGTGCCATACATGGTGGTTATGCGCTTGTGCGCACGTTCGGCTATTTCGGCCGCGGCCTTGCGGGTGAAGGTCAAACACAAGATTTCGTCTGGGGCGATGTCGCGCCCAAAGAGGGCGTGGGCGTTGTCAAGCAAATACAGGATGCGTAGCGACAACGTCTCCGTCTTGCCGGAACCAGCTCCCGCCACCACCAAGGCCGGCTCAGACCCGGAGCCCACAATGGCCGCTTGCTCGTCCGTCAGCAGGCGATCAGGGTCGATGCGTTGAGCAAGTTCCAGCGGGCCGCGTCCCAACCCGGACACCACACCCTCAACCCTCGCCGTGTGGTCGCTACCCATGGATGCGGTCATCGGTCGGTCACCTGAAGGCCTTGCACTTGAACAGGGCACGAACGCCGCACGGGGCAGCCGTCACATTTGTCGTTCACCACTGCCAAAAAGGCGCTCGATGCCATGGTGGCCACCACTGTTTCGAGTCGCTCACGGGCTTGATCTGGATCCACCGCGGCTTGAGTCCGCGAGGCGCCCTCTTTGTTGACGGCAACGTACGCAAGCTCCGCTCCGGCGGACACGCGAGTGTGTGGCACGGCCCCGTGGGCGATGGCGAGTTGATACATCTCCAGCTGCGCGTTGGATTCAGCATCCGTTTGCGAGGGAGCGCTACGGCCAGTCTTGATGTCCACCACGTACGCGCTAAGTTCACCTCCGGGAGCGTGAATGAGCTCCACCCTGTCAGCAGAGCCCACCAAGTCCGCTCTGCCCACTTCCACGGCAAAACCTTGCTCGGTGAGAACCTCACGGTCGGTTCGTTTGCCCAGGTAGAGCGCCAGTTTGAGCGCCATCTCTCGAGCCTTTTGGTATGCCGCGCGCTGCGGCCACGTGTCGACGCCAAACTGCTCCGTCCACAAGTGGTCAAAGTCAGCGAGTATCTGCTCGGCGCCGCCCGCCGGGTGCCTTTCAGCGAGCGTGTGAATGAGTGTTCCCACCTCTTGCGCTTCCGTGGCTTCTTGAGTGCCGCCCGCGGATTCCAATGCCCATCTCAAGGCGCACTTCTCCACCCATTCCACCTTGGATGGGGATACTCTCACCCGTTGGTCCTCAGCCCACAACGGCTCGTCTGTCGACACTTCGGGCACACCGTGCCAGTCGCTCGGGTTGGCGCCCTCTACTCCCAGGTCCCGCAGCCACGCCAAAGTGGTCACGAGGTCGCCCGCCTCAGGCGCCGATGCCGTTACGGCACGTGCGCGAATCGCCGCCACCGCGGTGCGCAAGTCAGAGATCCGTTCCATGGGGTCACGCGGTGCCGTCGCGTCAATGATCTCTACGCCCGCGACTTCCGCGATGAGCGTCAAGAACCGAGAGGCTCTCGATTCTTCTCCCACCACGGCTGTAGCGATCAGCGCCACCTTGGCGCGCGAGACGGCTACCAAGGCTGATCGCGTCTCGTCGTCCAGCACGTGCCTGCGAGCTTGTGCCGCATGGGCAACCCTGGCTGAGGTGTCCAAGGCCACGGCAGGTGCCCTGCCAGCCACAATGTCGGCGAGATGTTGGGCCCCCAACACACTGTCGCGCAACCGTAGGTTGGGCCAGACTCCCTCTTCAAGGCCAGCAACAGCCACGACG